>JAGYNT010000099.1 GCA_018399615.1 Acholeplasmataceae bacterium | reverse complement strand
AGATTTGATGTTATTATTAGTGTATCGTAATAAAGTTTATCACGATAAAGCGAGGTGCGTTATGTTTATCGGTAGAAAAAAAGAGCTCGACCTGATCATCAAAAGGACAAATCGGGACGCATTCGAATTCGGCATTTTGTACGGAAGGCGCCGGATCGGCAAAACGACTTTGTTGAAAGAAGTATTGAAGCGAACTTCCGGCATCTATTTCGTCGCGGACGAAATGGGCTACTCCCACAATATGCGAAATCTCTCCCAAACCGTATCGGATTACTTCGATGAACCGATCGGATTCGATTCTTTGGACATGCTGTTCGCCTACTTGGCCAAGAAATCCCTGCATGAGAAGATCGTATTGGTCATCGACGAGTTCACCTATCTCTTTGCCAAAGAACCAGGCATCCAATCCCAGCTGCAAAACGCAATCGACAACCATCTTCTGAACTCCAACGTCACCTTGATTCTATCCGGCAGTCACGTCGGTATGATCGAAGACGTGATATCCTATCATAAACCCTTATATGGCAGGAGCACATTCCGAATCAAATTGGAGCCGTTCGATTATTTGGAGTCCTCGTATTTTTATCCGAATTTCAGCAACGAAGACAAAATCCGCACGTATGCGGTATTCGGTGGAATACCGTTCTATTTGTCGCTCGTCGAGGACAAAAAGACCCTGAAGGAAAACATCGTGGAATTACTCCTCGAAGATCATGCGATTTTGGCAGAAGAGACTGAATTCTTCTTAAAGCAGGAACTCCGATCGATCTCGTCATACAGCATGATCATCCACGCGATATCTTCCGGAGCGACAAAACTGGGTGAAATCTCGACAAAAGCCCGGATCAACAACACCGGTACGACATCGAAATACGTTGATACGTTGAGAAATCTGGGTATCGTAGAGAAGGAAATCTGTTTCGGCGAAAACAGGAAAACGAAAAAGACCCTCTATAAGATCAAGGATCATTTCTTTGATTTTCACTACAGATTCATCGACCCGAATCAATCGAAAGCGATTCTGATCACACCGGATCACTTTTACGATCTGTTCATCGAGCCGAAATTGGACGACTATGTGTCGTTTATTTTCGAACAAGCAGCACATGAGTTTCTGATCAGAAAAAACCGGCAATCAACAATGAATACGTTTCATGAGCTCGGCAGGTTCTGGGGCAACAATCACCACTTGAAACGAGAAGTCGAACTCGATGTTGTTACAAAAGACGATCTTGGCATCGCGGTTTATGAGTGCAAATGGACGACCGATCTGTTCCGACTGAAAGAAGTGAATGAGCTGGTCGAAACGTCTGAGTTCCTGAAGCCGTACAGAATCGGAGGCTTTTCCAAGTCGGGCTTCAGTGATGAAGCGATTTCTCGGTTGGATGATGCATTTGTTCTTGACGACCTGTTCGATATCGATTCTTGAGAACTCCGGGACTGATGCTGATCCAAGCGAATTCTATGATAGTCGGGGCCTAAAGGATTCGCTGAATGCTCACTTGAATATTTAATTGTCAACTCTTTAGTCGCTTCATCCTTTTCATTCTTCGCCTTCTCCCATCTGCATCCATTGAGTTTATGGAAAAGAATATCTCATCTATACTGCATTGTCTATAAACAATTACAAGCCTTTGGGATTTATTGGAAAGACCTTAGTTACAAAGCGATATCTTCTTGACTTGTTCATGCCTGCAAACTGAATCTTATCTAATGGGGCTTCTATTAGCAAGATAGCCGTATTGATTCTCTCAATATCCTCTATCGACTTGTAGTTTGGGTCGATCACAGTAACTTGGTCAACCCAGTGACTGGAAAAAGTACGAAAGTTGATCTTTATATGCTTGCTGTCAGATTTCGAAACTCGAATATTGTGCGCAATCGTCAACACTGCCGAACACTTCGTATTTTGATAATACTCGTCAAATGATTCCTGAAGCAGCTTGTGTTTTGGCAACGCGATGGTTTCCATCAAGAGGGTTTCCAATGATATATTGTGGTCAACAATACTGCATTTTTTTGTTGTGTCAATGAACACAGTATTCCCGATCGACTTAATTTTCCCTTCTTCATCGATGGTATGAAAAAGAACCAACTTGTTTTCAAGGTTTGTTTCTTGATGATTGAGCATACTTCGAAGTTGTGCGATTTGTATTCCGTTATGATCGTTGTTTGAACCTAATCTTATCAAAACAGGCTTTTTTGATTTTTTGAACAGGACTCCTACGATACTTAATATTTGGGGACTAATGAATTTTTGATGTATGATAAACACATTGATCGTCGCCATGACTCATCACCTCTACTCAATATCCGTCTATCGAATTAATATATTTTTCGAAACACACCATGCAAACTATATGATACCTCTCAGCAAGAAAATCGGTAGCATGATCCAACCAGTTATAGGGGAAATCGAATTCACATATCTCAAAAACTTAATCCCATCTTAAGTTGTTATTCGACATGCTTCTCTTTTTCTTACTACGTGGTAATCCTTGATTCCATATCAACGCATGGGATACATTTATTCAAAATAAAGGATTACCGCGGACAATCACACGTGTCTTTTCAGTATGTCCAGTGTCTCCATCTCTTGAACCGGAACTTCGATGACGTTCGCTTCAAAATTACGAAGCCTGATCATCATCAACCGGTCGATCGCATAACCGTAGGATTGTACCAACCCCAGACGATAGAGATTGAGTTGCAAGGTGACGTACTCCAAATGAATCCGACTCGTTCTCTTGAAGTCGATCAGAACACTGTCCTCACCGATTTTCGATAGCATGTCGAAACGACCCGCACAAGCGATTTTTCCATCGATTTCGATGATGACCATACGTTCACTCAACTCCATCGTGAATCCGAGTTGTTTTTTTATCTCTAGATAATTGTCGAACTCGATACTCCGTCCCGGAATATCGAATCGTTCATAATCCTCGATTTCCTTATGCAAGCCCACTCCTTTGAAAGCGGCACGTTTGAGTGTCCCCTGGTCGATTCCCGCATACATACCAGGATTTTGCATTTTGCAGATCTGGGATATGCTCGGCACTTCGATTCCGTCCACGTAATACGTATGGGAAACGGGTTCGAATTCGACAACATGTTCCCTGATTCTGATGGTTTCCATAGGATTGTTCCTCCAATCTGCGATCAATAAATAATCGGATTAAGCACATGATACAGATCATCGAGCTGAT
>JAGYNT010000098.1 GCA_018399615.1 Acholeplasmataceae bacterium | reverse complement strand
AAAAGACGTCTATCTCGATGGCGCGCACAACGTCGATGCCGTCGCTGCGCTCATCGCGTCCGTCTCACGTCTTTTCCCGGACAGAAAGATCACCTATCTTGTGAGTTTCCTTGGCAGCAAGGACGTTTCCGGCATGCTGGCCTTATTGAAAGAAGCGTCAGATGAGATCGTTTTGACGTCGTTTCCCGACGATCGATACGGCGATCTCAGTGGATTCGCACAGGAAAAGATCGTATTTAGACCCGACTTGAAAGGTGCCTACCGATACGCGAAAAAGCGACGAAAGACAGGCGTATTGATCATAACCGGGTCGATCCATTTCATCGGTTATGTGAAACGGAACCTCATAAACGAGTAGAATCCAAACATCTCGACTACCATAAATATGGAAGGAGATGTTTTCATGTATCTGATCAAGGAAATGCCCTCGGAGACAAGACCCCGCGAACGCATGCTCGCACAAGGAGCCGAAGCGCTCTCGAATGAAGAGTTGCTCGCCATTCTGTTACGAACCGGAAGAAAAGATCTGTCCGTCATCGAGCTCTCCAAAAACGTGCTTTACCATCTTGAATCGATCGAGGATCTGAAACGGCTCTCGGTTGAAGAACTGTTGTTGATCAAGGGCATCAAGGTCGCCAAAGCGACGACGGTCTGTGCGGCGATCGAACTCGGCAAACGGCTCGCGCGGGCAACCCCGGCAAAGAAAAAATCCATTCGTTCACCACGAGATGTCTATGACCTGCTCGCAAATGACATCGCCCACTTCGAACAGGAGCACTTCATCTCTTTGTTTCTCAATACCAAGAGTCAGCTGATCAAAAAAGAGATCGTGTTCAAAGGAACGATCAACCAGACGTTGATCCATCCGCGTGAGATCTTCCGTCAGGCGATTCGTCTTTCCGCAGCGGCCATCCTCTTCGCGCACAATCATCCGACCGGCGACTCCGCTCCGAGTCGGGCCGATCTGAACGCGACCGAGACATTGGTCGAGTCGGGAGCGATGATGGGGATCGACGTCGTCGATCACATCATCATCGGCAAACAGGAATACTATTCGATAAAAGAACGGAAGAAAACGAAAATACGCGAACACTATGATATAATCTAGACAAGAGAAAAGACTGTCTTGCAAAAGGAGGAACCTTTCATGAAATCAAAGGATTCCACGACGTATTTCTGGTATGCGATCGCGATCGGCGTCATATCGCTTTTCATCCTGATTCTTCTCAGCAGCGTTCTTTCCGTCGGTGAACGACTGAACCGCGTGCACGAATACCTGGAATACGGATTTTATGCCGTTTCCTTTTTACTCGTATACCTGCTCATCATCAGACCCGTGCACATCATATTCTTTTCCCCCTCGTTTTCGGTTGAGACGACACTCGATCAGACATCGAGACGAAACTATCTGACTTACAAGCGCGTCAGTAAACGACTGATCGAGCGTGACGACATTTCCGATGAGGAAAAAGAGAAGCTCAAGGAAGCCATGTCCGATCCGCAAAAGCTCAACGAGGCACTCAATCACGTGTTCAACCATGCCATCAAGAAAAGTATGAACAAGACGATCAAACGCAATGCGAAAACGGTCATGATTTCAACGGCAATCAGTCAAAACGGAAGACTCGACTTCTTTACGGTCGTCGTCGTCAATCTCAAGATGATCAAGGAACTCGTCGTCATGTGCGGGTTTCGTCCTTCGTTCAAACACCTCGCGAAACTCACCATCAACGTCTTTACGACCGCCCTGATCGCCGAAGGACTCGAAAACATGGATATGAACGAGGTTCTCCCGCAATCGACCTTGAACACGATCGGCGAGCTGCCTTTGATCAGACCGCTCGTCTCATCGGTCACGCAAGGCGTTTCGAATGCGCTTCTGACACTCAGGATCGGAATCGTCACGCGCAAGTATCTCTTCAGTGACGCCAAGGATATCACGAAAGAACAGATCCGTCGGACGGCTTTGCTTGAGGCTGCCAAGCTGACACCCGTTGTTTTGGCGGAGGCGCTCTCAATGTTTCCGAGACGGATGTTCAACCTTTTCAAGAAGCAGGATAAGAAAAAAGACACGGACAATGAAATCTGATATGGCATTCGCCGACTCGCGCCCCAATCACACGATTTTACACAATTGAGGTTGCTTTTTCCGTAAATTTTGATTAAACTATACGTATTGGGGTGCGAACCCTGAAAACAAATAAATCCTAGGAGGATATGTATGAAGAAAGTATTGGTTCTATTCGTACTGCTCGCAAGTATTTTCGCTTTGGCATCATGTGAAGCGAGAGAAGCTGAAATCGCCATGATTACCGACGCCGGTGACATCGACGACAAGTCGTTCAACCAGGGCACATGGGAAGGTATCGTCGAGTTCGCCAAAGAAAACGACAAGACCTACAAGTACTACAAGCCGACCGAAGTCAGCTTCGACGCTTATGTCGCAGCGATCGAACTCGCTGTTGGAAATGGCGCGAAAGTCGTCGTGACACCTGGGTTCCTCTTCGAACAGAGCATTCACAAAGTACAGACGATGTTTCCGGAAGTCAAGTTCGTTCTGATCGACGGATCGCCGAACAACGTCGTCAACTGGAATACGATGGAAACCTATGACGGCGAAACACCCGACTTCACGGTTGCCGACAACACGCTCTCGATCTTCTTCAAGGAACATGAATCCGGATTCCTCGCCGGCTACGCAGCCGTCAAGGAAGGATTCGAAGAACTCGGATTCATGGGCGGTATGGCAGTGCCCGCAGTCGTTCGTTTCGGTATCGGTTTCGTAGCCGGTGCATATTATGCGGCGGCCGAAGAAGAAATGGCAGCCTATGACTACAATCCTACCTACTACATATACCTGGATTCCTTCGCACCGAGTGATGAAACGAAGAACACGGCATCCGCGTGGTACAGTGCCGGCGTTGAAGCCATTCACGCGGCAGCAGGCGGTGCCGGAAACTCCGTTATGGCAGCCGCACAGGAAACCGATGACAAGTGGGTCTTCGGTGTTGACGTCGATCAGAGCGCTCAATCCGATACCGTCATTTCCTCGGCCATGAAGGCGCTTGGCGTTGTCGTACAGCAGGCTCTTGAATCCTATTATGATGGCACCTTCGAAGGTGGAATCAGTCTCAATCTCGGTGCTTCCGACGACGCGGTCGGTCTGCCTCTCGGTGATTCGTTCCGTTTCGAGAATTTCACGGAAGCCGAATACAACGTGATCTTTGATGCCATCGTCAACGAAGACATCATCGT
>JAGYNT010000097.1 GCA_018399615.1 Acholeplasmataceae bacterium | reverse complement strand
GGATCATCGCACCGGCTGAGGAACCGATCATGACGCCCTGATGCGCTTCGATCACATGCTTGAGATCGCGTTTCCTGATGCGTTCCATGAAGAGATCGGGTGCCCCTCCGGGGAAATAGAGCACGTCTGCGTTTCGGACCTTGTCTTTTCCTTCTTCGATCGAATCCTTGTAATGGTCGAGCCAGACGATGTTCTTCTCGTTGATCCCGTATGGCGCGAAACTGGTGACGATCTTGTCGTAATAAGGACTTCCATTATCGTAATACTCGCGATAGCTTTCTTCATCGGGGAGATGAAATAAAAAAAACGAAAGATTGACGATGACGACTTTGTCCGTCGCTTTGAGATATGGACCGACTTTGTTTGCGACCTCGGGTTTTCCGAGAATACCTCTGCTCAGTAGAATGTGGGTCATACCGTGCTCCTTCGTTAAAATCAAAACCGTGATGGACTCATGATACCTTGGTTCTTCAATGAAAACGCGTGATCGACAGAAAAAGTCACGTCTTTCGGGTCCGATCAATCCGACTCGGCTTCGTGCACCTCGAGTCCGAGATTGTAACCGAAGCCCCACTTGGTTTTGATGATCTCGGGTTTCGAAGGATCATCCTCGATCTTTTCCCGTAAACGCCGGATATGGACGTTGATGACATTGTCATTGTCGTAATAGGTCTCACCCCATATTTTCATGTAGATATCCTGTTTGGAAAAGGTCTGATTGGGGTTCGTGGTCAGAAGTCTCAATATGGAAAACTCCTTGGATGTCAACGATAAGGGTTCCCCGTTTTTGGTCACGAGATAATTGTTCAAGTCGATCTTCAGATTGCCGATTTCAAGCAGGGAAAACGTCATAGGCGGCATCTGTCCCGATCGCCTCAGGACCGCTTTGACCCGGGCGACGAGTTCGAGCATGGAAAAGGGCTTTGTCAGATAATCATCGGCTCCAAGACCGAGATTGATCGCTTTCTCGACGTCGGTATCCTTGGCGGAAAGAATGATGACGGGAATTTCGGATTTGTTGCGTATGTAACGCAGGACCTCTTCCCCCGATTTCCCCGGCAAAACGAGATCGAGCAAAATCACATCATAAGAAAACCGATCGAACTGATCGATCGCATCTTTTCCATCGTGTACGACTTCAACATCGAATACTTCGTCTTTGAGTTTACTGGCAATCGCTTTCGCGGCTAAGTGGTTGTCTTCGATAATCAGAACGCGCTTTTTCATGTTTTCTCCTTGATCATTTCAATCTTTTGTATAAAAGGATATCTTTATTATACCATTTCACAGGATAAAAGTTAAATCAAAAAAAAGCGCCCTAATGACTTTGGGGGGGAAGAGTCACTAGGGCTGCTGAAAGGTTCGGCGTAGTCCATGAAAATTAACAAAATAAAAGGGAAATTAACAGTGCAACTCGCCATCGCAATCAGCATGTATATTATAACAAAAAACAGTCATAATGCAACGCATATCCCTCGAAATGGCGAATTATCGTTAACGTTTGCATGTGAATACGTTTCCAACCGGGCAATTATGTGAAAATCCTACTCGTGTTCTTTGAGAAAACGATCGATTTCCGCCACGGATGGCGCACCGTCCATCGCTCCTTCTTTCGTGACCGTGAGTGCCGCTGCGGCATTGGCATATTCGAGATAGCTCGGGATCAGTCGTTTTTCCTCATCCGGAGTCGGAACGTGTTTCGCTAGGCAGGCCAGAAACGCACCGATGAATGCATCGCCGGCTCCGGTCGTATCGACAGCCTTGACGACGAAGCTCGGCATGTGATGGTGCCGATCTCGGGTATAAAGACTCGCCCCATGTCGTCCGCGCGTGACGATCAGATAGCGTGGGCCGTATGCCATGAGCGTGGTCAGAGCCTTTGTCTCATCGCGTTCGCCGGTAATGAATTCGATCTCATCTTCGGCCACTTTCAAAATATCGGCATAACCGAGGAAAGAGCGAATCGTCTTCCGCAAGTCCTGATGATCCGGAAACAGGCCGAGACGAACATTCGGATCGAAGCTGATCAGTGCACCGGCCTCTTTGAATCTTTTGATGATCTCGACGTGTGTTTTCTTGATCGGATGCTCCGAAAGACTGACGGAACAGAAGTGGAGAATGTCTCCTTTTTCGGGGAACACCTCGACCTGTTTCGCTTCGAGCAACTGATCGGCGCTCGGATTCCGATAGAAAACGAAGTCACGATTGCCCTGATGGTCGAGCGTGACGAAAGCAAGCGCGGTGTTCGCACGATCGGAAACGAAAAGATTGCTCGTGTCGACCCCGTATCCTTTGATGGTTCGAATGAGGCCATGACCGAAAGCGTCGTCACCGACCTGTGAGATCAGTGCGCTTTTCGCCCCGAGTTTGGCGGCGACAACCGCCACATTCGCCGGTGCGCCACCGGGTTTCTTGGTGAAATCCTCAACATCGATCAACGCTACACCCCTTTGTCCGGGGATGAAGTCGATCAGCAGTTCACCGATTGTCGTTATGCGTGACATCAAAATACCTCCCATATCCTATGAACATACGCTCGTTTTGTTGACGAGTTTCTTTCGATAGACGTCTTTGACGAGAACATTCTCGCCGTCGATTCTCATATTCAAGGGACCGGTCGTCACGATCTCGAGTTCGTCTTCTTCGACCTTGAGATCGCAAATGACGCCTTGATAACGGATCGTAATCGCATAGTGGGTGAAGGATTCCTGTATTCTGGGACCGATCTCAAGCGTTTCTTCGAGACGCAGATTGAAAAGTCCGTATATCACCATCAGGTAGGTCGCCCCCATGTTGGCGACATGCAGACCATGCTGTGTGTGTTTCTTTCGGTTACGGAAATCCAGGAAACACGTTTCTTTGAAAAACTCATAGCCGAGTTTCGATTTGTCGACGGCGTATGCGGCGATCCCGTAAATTCCCTTCGACAGACTCGAATCGTGAGTCGTACGCTTGAGATAATAGTCGAAGGAATTCTCATAGATTTCCTTGTCGACATCATTCAACAGAACGAGTGCGAGAATCGCATCCGCCTGCTTCAAAACCTGATGGCGATAGATGAAAAGCGGGTGAAAATAAAGCAGAAGCGGAAAGTTCGCTTTGGGAATCGTCGCCAGATTCAGATCTTCCTGCTCACAGAAGTTTTCGTCCTGCAAGACCATCTTTCGCTTCGAATCGATATGCAGGACGATGTGATTCGCCGCATAATCGAAATCATCGAATATTTCCGGTTTGACGCCGATCCTCTCAAGAACACC
>JAGYNT010000096.1 GCA_018399615.1 Acholeplasmataceae bacterium | reverse complement strand
CAAGAAACAACATGGGATCACACCGACACAAGCCAAAAAGAAAAATGTCAGACTGACGACCTACCCCAGGCTCTCCTTTCAGATCACCATGAAAGGAAAGGATCGTATGACTTATCGTATCGTGGAAAAAGAAGCTTTTGAAGTCGTCGGAACGAGTATTCTGACGACGCAGGAAAGGAATGTGAACTTGCAGGAAATCCCCAAGTTCTGGGGCCGTATCCATGAGACGGATGAAGCGAAAAGACTGTGCTCGCATGCAGTCGATCAAAACATGCTCGGAATCTGTCATGACGGGAAACCGGATGGGACGTTTTCGTATATGATCGGTGTCGTTTCGAACAAAAAGCCCGAAGGATTCGAAACGCTCATAATTCCGAAAGCGACTTGGGCGGTGTTCGAATCCCTCGGAGCTTTGCCGAAGGCGATTCAAGACGTATGGACCGACATCTTCCAGAACTTCCTGCCGACCAGCGACTATGAGCACGCACCTTTGCCCGACTTCGAACTCTATCCGGATGGCGATACAAGCAGTAAGCACTATTATTGTGAAGTCTGGATTCCGATTCAGAAGAAAGCGGGACACTAGCTTGTTCATATCAATTCCTTTTATTCGAGTGTAAAAGGTGTTCGCAGACATAGCCAACTGCGAACATCTTTTTTTAATGAGAGAAAGACTCATCAAAGCGGAATCGCCAGACTCGGAAATTCAAATAGAGCATCCTCTCGAGTTTTACGAATTAACAAAAGAGTTAAACGAAGCACGACAAAAAAGTAAAGTATGATATGGATGGGTTATACTCGGTTGGACAGGAACAGAATCGAAAAACATCAGGATATATTCAACATGATCGAGATCGCTATGGTGTTGAATGTGATACAATCGTGCATTTCCTCGATGATCAATACGGACTGGGTCAAGCGAAGCCGGGAAGCAAGAAAGAAGTGGAAGCCATTGATACGATGATCAGAAAAAATAAGACATAGAATCCGATCGATCAGTCGTTAAAACTGCCATCGTTCATGTTGGTTGTTACGGGTGGAGAATATGCGTATCAAGTAAAAAACAAAGGATACGACAATATGTATGTCGTATCCTTGGGATGCTTGAAAACATAGGATTAACCGGATACCGATGGAAAAGGAATCATGATCGAGTGCAGACTTGAGGAAATGGCCATGTAGTGGAAACGTCCTTGACATGACTTTCTTATTCGTAACCGTGTCATTCGATTTCCTGGTCGTATTGAGAGTTTTTGTCGTCTTTCCCGGTGAAATACAAGACAGGGAAAACGAGTGTGGCAACAAGATACGCATACATCATGTATTGACCGTTAAAGGCCGATTCCATAGTCGTCCGGCCAACCTGCATGCCCAGTATACCGAAAACATAACCGGCAAAAACAGTAATGAGCACGTATGGAGACAGGTGTTTCGCCTTTTTCCAGATCATAAAAAAGATGAACGAGGTCACGAAATTCGATATGCCGAAAGCACCGAGCAGATAGAGCGCATCCGGATTGGGATCGATCCGGGCGATGTTCAAAGCGGCAAATTCATTCAAAAACGTATGCATGAATCCTCTGATGAAATCAAGAAAGACAAGAAACAACAAGAATCCTCTGTTCCACTTCATAGCTGTCGTCTTATTCATTTAAAACCATCCTTTCTCATGTTACACTTGTAACAGATACGTTAGCATTGTATAATGAATTGAAGACGATTACAAGCATAAGCGACTGAAATACCTGTTCTTATACATTTTCCCAAGGAGTGTAACCGATGAGACAAAAACAGATCGATGAGTCGAAAGAGCGGATCACGAACGGTTTTTTCGATGTGTTGAGCGACGTGGCATTCGAAGATATCACCATGTCCGCGATCGCCGATCGCGCCATGGTTTCACGCATGACCCTCTACAGACACTTCAAAAACAAGGAGGAGATCGTCAAGGACTACTTGAATACCGTACACGAAGACGTCTATGAGATGTGCCGAAAACAGAAAGTCATCTCTTTGAAGGATCTCCTCTATGTCCGTTTTGAACGAATCGCTCGAGATGAACGCATACCTAATATGTACGAACAGGAAAACCTGGAACCCCTGTTGAACCGATTCATTTTGAAGAATAAAAGACACTTCAAGCCCTATATGCCCAAGTTGAAAGACCCTTACCGAAGAGCTTTTATCGAGTCGGGAGTCGATGCCGTCACGAAACGTTGGATCGCGTCAGGCATGAAAGAATCACCCAAAGAGATTACGGACAGACTGTGGTCGATTATGAAAGGGGTTATGACAGAAGAAAAAGAACAGGTCGAAGGTCCTTGATTATTTTCGTTTTTGTGGGAATTTCCGAGAGACCTTATGTTTTTTTATGGTGTGTTCTCCATGCGAGTTGGAAAATGATTCATGTGCATTGTATTGAGGCGGACTTACTCTAAATCCGCAATCACCATGTCTATGATCAAACAAAAGAATCGGATCCGTTTGTTTGATCGAACGGATCCGATTCTTTTTGAATATCCTTATGGAAGAGATCAATACGCGATCAAGACATGATCATCGAATATGGATTCGTGATTGCACATGCATAAACGAATCACGCGTCTATTCACTGTACTTCGCATACAGGTCGATGTCCTCATCCGGCATTCTGGCAAGCACGAGAGGGGTCCGATATGTTTGGTCCGTGAACCAGCCCATGAACGTGTGGCCTTCCTTCTCGGGAACGAATGACGGAATTGACGTGTTGTAGTCTAGGTCGACATGATGGATGTCATGCCAGGCGAAAAGGCCGACTTCGATCGGTGTTCGAATATCGTCATCGGAACCGTTTCCGAGGGCGCCGTATGCGTTATGTCCGAAGACGATCATTTTTCCCGAAGATGTCAAAATGAACGTCCGGAAATAACCGAGATGAATCCCTGTAATGTGCTCATCAGCCGCAAGCCCGAGATTCGGTGTCAGATCCGTGGGTTCCAGCATGACATCGACGGATCCCAAACCCAGCGAACCTCTGCCGTTGCCGCCGAAGGCAAGAACTCGTTTTTCCGATGTCAGAAGGACGGTCGAAAAATCCGTAACATGGAGTTGTTCAACCGTTTCACCGTCTTCAAACTCGAATCGGTCGGTGATATCGGTCGGGACAGATCTCGTGACGGTCGTGCCATCGCCGAGTTGGCCGGCCTGATTGTTCCCCCAGGTAAAGATTCTTGCGTGATTCGTCAAAGCGATCACGTGCTCTTTCCCGAGTTGCAAGTCTTCGATGTATTCACCATCACCGAGGTTGAAGTTGGCCGTTATGTCCTTGGGAAGGAAACA
>JAGYNT010000095.1 GCA_018399615.1 Acholeplasmataceae bacterium | reverse complement strand
CCCCCTACAGACGATGAGGATGGAGAATACGTCGTCGCCACGATCTATTCTGTCGCTGTCGGGGATGATACCTTCACACATCCTGAATGCAACGAATACTTTTCTTCCACACCCGATTCCTGTCTGATCGGCGGAGATGAATTGAACCTTTTCGAACCCGGAACCTACACAAAAACCTACACGGCAACAACAAACGGAATCGAAGAAACCGTCGAAGTCGATTTTCTCGTCCTTTCCGAGTACTATGGGGATGCCGCCGGTCTCTACGGCGATGACCTTCTGGTCGCGTTACGGACGATTCTGAACGATACCGTCGATATGGGAACATACGCCGATGCCATCGACATTTTACCCGAATCCGATCGTGATCCCGACAATCCGGATAACATGATCCTGGTCTATACGAACCGATCGGTCGACCATACGTGGGATGGCGGTACGACATGGAACCGGGAACACGTCTGGCCCCAATCCCTTCTCGACATCAGCACGAACAGTGGAAGCAGCCACGTCGGTGCCGATCTGCACAATCTCAAACCCGCGGATCCGAGTGAAAACGGGAGCCGCGGAAGCAAATTCTTCGACGATTTCCCGAGCGCATCCTCCTATGAACCGCGTGACGCGGTCAAAGGCGATCTCGCCCGTATCCTCTTCTACATGGTGATCATGTACGATTACCTCGAACTCGTCAGTCAGACACCACAGACCTATCAGATGGCGATGCTCGACGTTCTGATCCGGTGGCATGAAGACGACCCCGTCGATGCCTTCGAGACGAATCGAAACGATGTGATCTTCGGCTATCAGAACAACCGTAATCCCTTTATCGATTACCCCTCGTTCTATGATATGATCTATGAACAGCATGAAGTCATCCTGAACGCATAGAACAACGACAAGCGGTTCATCCCGAGCGGATGAGCCGCTTGATTTTTACTGAGTGGGTGACCGAATGTCGGGTATCTGTTCGACTTAATATTGACATATGTCATAAATAACGTTATCATGAATACGAAAACCAAATACATCAAGGAGGTCATAACATGCGCAGTCAATCGAACATACCCTGGATGAACGACGTATTCCCCGAAGGCATTAAGGCCGGCGAATCGACCTTGATCAGCGGTCCCGGAGGATCCGGGAAACCGTTGATCGAACTCGGATTCGTCAGCGACTGGCTCAAAGCCGGAGGATCGGTCGTCGGCATTCCTTTGCAGTACCCGTCGATGGACATGGTTCATACGAGCATCCGCTCGATCTATGGCATCGAGCTGTCGGATTATCCCGGAAAGGTCGCGTTGATCCGTTTCGATCCGAAGGCTGAAACCGACATCGTCGAGTCCGATCATATCTTTACGGCAAACCTGATTTTGCCCGGTATGCTGAATAAAACGATCGAGAAGGCGGCGGCTTCACTCGAACACTCGAAACAGGGTACGCTCGTCTTCGGATCCGCTTTGAACCTGCTCTTGTTCAATGAGACATACCGGAGTCACATGATCGAAACGGTCAACAACCTTTTGAACAATCCGATTCCGCACACGGTCATGTTCACGGTTTCGAACAACGTGTTCGAAAAAGATGTGGCGATCTGGGAAAAGGCCGCCGACAATCTCATGTTCACCACGCTCGATTCCGAGAAAACACTGAGGCTTCGGGTCGAACGGATGAAAAGCGTGGCTTACCGGACCGCCGAGAAGGTCATCGATATCGATCCTAAGACACTCGAGGAAATCGAAGCGGTTGCCCGAAAATCGAGAACGAAAAACGTCAAAGCCATCAAAGAGATACCCTGATTCGCAACTAAGCACGGAGGATATGCAACATAACCTCCGTGTTCTTGTCAAAAAGTCTGTTTTGTCGTATCATCATCTTGAAAAGACTTCTATGAATCGAGGGTTGACGATGAAACGCTTGGTGCTTGTTATGACGATGATGCTTATCGTTTTTCTGATGACTTCTTGCACGAAGACACGCGATTACGAAAAGGCCGAAGGCATGCTCGCGCACACCGAAGCATACGCATCCTATGAGGGAATCGATTCGAATCTCACGAGTATGGACATCTACTACGATCCATCTTTTGATGACGTTCCGGTCGTTTTCTTCATTCACGGAGGCGCACTCATGAACGGCGACAAGGCCAACCGTTCACACGAACCGAAAAGCCATGCTTTCGTGAATGCCGGCATGGTCTTCGTCTCGATCAATTACCGACTCTATCCCGATGTCGGACTCGATGCGATCATGAACGATGTGACAGACGCTCTTTCTCATGTTTATGAGCACATTCGGGATTTCGGAGGAAATCCCGAACACGTCTTTCTGATGGGACACTCGGCGGGGGCTTACCTGTCGGCGTTGCTTTCGACCAATCAAGAGTATGTGAAAAATGCGGGACTCGACCCTGACATTCTGCAAGGCGTCATCCTGCTCGACACGAATGCCCTCGTGCACTTGCCCGACTGGGTCCTGCAGACGATTGCCGATTCGGATCGGACACAAGAGACTCCTTATCTGAATATCGAGGATACCGAAAGAATACCCCCGACACTTCTGATCATCAACGACAAAAGAGACGATCATGACACGATCGCCTACGTCAATAAGCTTCTTGATCATGATCATCCTGCCGGGTATGTCCGCGCCAAAGGCGATGATCACGCGGATGTCAGTCAGGACATCGGGACGACCGGTGATTCGAAGACGACACTGATCGTCGACTTCATGGCGTCACCTGAATCGGTCGAGTCGATCGTTTCCGCTATTGAACATCTTGTTTCATGAAAAGGATATGCGATGATCCTTTAGAATTCAAGATAAGGAAATTGTGTCTCAGGTGCATCTTTTTGTTTCAGGAAAATAGTGCGTAGTTAAAATAAAACGGATTGAAGGTGACGACACACGGTCGCACCAAGGTCTCTTCGTTTCGAAGATTTAGTGCGTCTGAACAGATATCAAAACAGGATTTTATGTAAATTCATTTACATAAGAATGGATATGTGAGATGTTTTGAAAATGAACATACAAAAAAACGAGACTATGCAACCGGCAATACGGAAAAGAACGTCGTGAATCGTTTTGATCTTGTCCATGTAAAAAAGATCTCCTTTTTTGAAACACCAGGTACGGTGTTATCTTTCAGGAGATCTTTTTAATCCATCTGAACACTTGACGATCAATTCGAAAGGGCTGCTCGAAGAGCGTTCAGAAGCGTCTCCGTCGGATCGGTTCCGTATTCCCAGAACATCAGACCACCGAGACCTTCATCGATGACGTAGTTCGTCTTTTCGATGATCGAACGGGGGTCGTCGTAGGAAATGAAGACCGTGCCGTCATTCTTGATGATGTAGGGGACGCCCGCATTTGCGTCATA
>JAGYNT010000094.1 GCA_018399615.1 Acholeplasmataceae bacterium | reverse complement strand
AATGACACGTGAGCAATACCGAAAATGATCGAGGCAAATAAGACAGCATAACTGATATGCCTGTTTAACCTTTTGTCGGATATGAAGTAAACGAACACGCTGATTGAAAATGCTCTGAAAATGAGTTCTTCCGATGGTCCGGACAATAAAAGTTGAAATCCCAGATAACCTGCGATATTCCGGGCATTCAACGGGTATCCGAACGGTTCAAAGCCACCCGATAAAACACTGATAATGAATGCCACAACCGCATAAACCGTAAAGACGATCATAAACGTCTTGATATATCTCTTTCCTTCGCGTTTATCGCCGAATCCCAGATGAAACTTGATATGCGTGATTTTGGTAAGCAAAATCATCAACAGCATGATCAATAGGGCTTGTACGATATGGTGTATGCTGATCCACATGAACGCACCATCAGGGTCGATGTTCTGATAACGAAACGAATCCGCGACCCATCCCCCCACTCTTGGTGCAAGCAGCAAAACCGAAGCAAGCAGCAAAACACGTATTGATTTCTTAAGCAGCTTCATGTTATTCGATCCTTTCCGTCGGGTCGATCATCATAGTCCCGTATGTCACATGTTTTGCTTTTAAAGACCGACAAAGACACGTTACATGCGACAGTATCATTATATGATTTTTTCGTGCTTTTTCCAATATCAACTGGAAAGACTTGTGAAAACAAGATAGAAAAATCTCCTTTTCGAATGATCAGAAGGCTTGAGCCGATAAGGCAAACGTACACATCGAATGTGTCCATAAAAAAAAGAGCTTCGGCTCAGTTATCGGTCCGAAGCTCTTCCATATCCGCATTGCTTGATCGAAGAGCCCTGTTTCATGGATCAGTTAAGGGCTTTTTGCATATCCGTTTCGATCTGTTCCATGTCAAGCCACAACATCATGGTATCTTGTCGTCTGCTCGAGAACCGGAAAGACGTATGTATGCGTGTCATCAAGGATAAAGCCGTTTCTGTCGTCGGTATAGACATCCGTGACCATGTCATTGACCAAAACGGTGATGGCCTCGCCGAACACTTAGGGGTGTCCCCCGTGTCTCTTGATCGGCGTCCTTGGTACGATGATACGCTTTACTCCTATTTTTTAGTGCTCCACACCGTATGTGCGGTTTTCCCGCATTACCCGGATGTGCCAGGGACAAGGTGATCATATCATGGCGATGCATGACAATTAATGAGAAGTTTCACCAAAAAATCTCTGATGACTTCTCTGCTCTCTGACATAATATTTTTACGATCAACGGACTATGCATATGCGATTACACGAATCATCAAGTCCGATCACACGAAGTTGGACAGGAATCGAACAGACGTGTTAAAATGGCTGTGGTAAAGAAGCGTGCTAAAGAAATCATGCAAAGGAAGAAAACGAACCCATGATCAACAACACGATTGGAAACAACCTGAAGAAGCTTCGCATCGAACACGACCTCTCGCAAAAAGAACTCGGGCAGCGTTTGTCCGTCCAACACTCGACGATCAGCAACTGGGAAAGAGGGAAAAGACATATCGATCACGACATGCTCAAGCAGATGCAGCGTCGTTTTTCAATGTATCGATGGAAGCGCTCTATGGTGAAAATCCACTTGAGAAAACCAACCCTGCAGGTTTCGCTATATCAAGACATACGACATGTCCAAATTCATCCGTCATCGCGGTTCATTCTCCCTACGGGTCTTTTCGCTTTGACGGGACTGTCTCTTCTCATCTTTCGAAACGGCAATGCATCCGTCTTCGGAATCTACGTTCTTCTATGGCTCGGATACGCTTTATGCGTTGATTCGTAATATCCGTTTGAAAAAGAGAGTCTAAAGGAATACCACGCCGATGCGGAGGGCGTCGTCGCTGCTTTCAAACCAACATCGATAAGGAACGACACATATTCCATCGATTCACGCTATATCTTGCTTTTTCAATACGGTGCATCGATGCTTCACGTACACGTCATATCCCATCAGTTGTTCACGATCGCGATGATGACGGTTTTTCCTTTACTATTTCAATATCATCCTTTTGTTTCCATCGTGATGCGTCCTGTGGATGATGATGCGTAAGATTCGTTACGGCGTCCCGCAAAAAAGAATCGACTACCATCCTACGATACCGTCTTCGGGGCCTTCGAAATTATCGGTTTATGGTCATCCTTTCGACAACCAATGTTGTCGTTGTCTATGGATTTTTCATTTTCGGACTTGAACGATTCAGCCGCATGACCTGTTATGGCTGACGATGCTTCTGACACTCGCATTGCCGATTACCACGTCCATCGCCTACCACACGCACCTCGCATACTATGCAACATATGCTCTGAACATGGAGTGACACGTCATTCTTTGGATTCGACAAATCGTGGAATGTCTCGACAGAGTCGTTGTTCCACTTTTTTTGCGTATGATCCCATGATAACATGGGGTCATATCCAAACCTCGACAAGGAGTGTGCCCCCCCATGCATGAATTCAGTCTGCGTTATGCGCTCCATGCGCAAACCCGAGAACTCAAACACATCGATGACGTTGCCAACGGGATCGACTGCAACTGTATCTGTCCACGCTGCAACGAACCCTTGATCGCCCGAAACCGGGGCGACCAAAGAGCTCATCACTTCGCCCACTATGAAGGATCAAATTGCAGTGGCGGTTATGAGACCTCGCTTCATCTGCTGGCAAAAAGGATTCTATTCGATACCAAACGCATTCGCGTTCCCGGCGTTGATCTTTATTTCGGTGATAACCGTATTTTCGATGATACGGAATACGACGTGGAATCCGTTGACGTTGAAAAGGCTCACGACAACATCGTTCCGGACTTGACACTCGGACTGAAAGACAGATCCAATCTGTTCGTTGAGATCTATGTCACACATGATATCGATGAAGTGAAACGGGAGAAACTTAGAAACATCGGCATATCAACTGTGGAAATCGACCTCTCCGATCTCGTTCATCCGGTTGACGAAAAAGAACTCCAGACCATTCTATCCTCAAGTGCTCGAAATCAACGCATGAAATGGATCTATCATCGTGAAGCCCAAAACGTACAGACCTTTCTTTTTGAACTGGCTGAGCAAAGACCGGTCATCAGACGCGGATTGGCCTTGCACATCGATGATTGTCCCAGATCCGTTCGAATGTACGAAGGCATGCCCTATGCGAACGTTTTGGATGACTGTCTGTCTTGTCCTTATATGCTATCGAAGAACCGGACCTCCCACATGACCTCAATAACGTGTCTTGGAGATCTCAAGGACATGAGCATCGATGACATCCGTTCGATTCATCACGTCGAAACCCTTGACGATATGAAACGTATTGTTTACAAAGACGGATCCACTCGAACGATTACCCGAAAAAAATCAGCCAATACAAGACGTTCCATTTTCCAGATCTGGCAAGAAAAAAAACC
>JAGYNT010000093.1 GCA_018399615.1 Acholeplasmataceae bacterium | reverse complement strand
GTTTTGCACGCTCTCGCTCCGTGTCTTTCCACCGGATACGAGACGAATCCGTTCCTGTGCGGATGAGGACAGTTTCAAGATATACCTGGAAACGGTGGCCAGATCCTGTTTCGCACAGACGAGTATGATCTCGTAATCGAGCTCCAGAAACTTTTCCAGACTGTAGAGAAAGAGCGGTTTGTCGTTGACGGGATAAAGAATTTTATTGTAGTGGAGTTGGGTTCGGCTGCTCGTTCCGGCAGCGACGATGAGTGCGGTATTCATATTATCCTTTCACGTAGCCGTCGAGACGTTGATCGTGAGCATGTGCCTCGATCGTTTCGACTTCCTGAAAGTCATAGATCACGCCGATGACGTACTTGGGACGGACGCGATTCAGGAAACGATCGTAGAACGCCTTGCCGTAGCCGATCCGGTCACACGCTTTCGAGATCGCGAGAGCAGGCACGAGCAGCAGGTCGATCCTGTCATCGTATGATTCGCCGCCTTTGGGTTCGAGAACGCCATAGGCACTTCGCTCCATCTCGTCTTTGACATAAAAATGAAGGTCTTTTCCTTCGACTTTCGGGTACACGAATGTCGCCGACGGATGCGAAAGCAGGGAGAGGTCGACCTCGTTGTTGAAGGACATATAGGACCCGATGACCTGACACGTCTCATAACAGGACAGGGACTCGATCGCTCGGGCGATCCGTCGACTCCTCTGTTTCACGTCTTCTTCAAAGAGTTGCCGGCGTTTCTCTTTCATGAGCGTTCTAAGCGTTTCCTTGGTCATCCGACGATATCCCTGTAAAAACAGCCTCTTCCTTCGAAATCGGGGTTCTCGGCGACTTTCAGTGCCTGAGCGGCCGCCTGGTAGAGCTCGTGTTCATCCTTGGCGTCGCTTCCGCTGATCGCGATGCCGATGAACACTTCGAGCTCGACGTGAATCGATCCGTACTGCATCTCGAGATTGAGAAACGTCTCGTTGCTCTTAAGACCCTGATTGAAGACTTCGATCTTGCGGGGATCGGTCACGAGAATCGCGAACTCGATTCCGCCGATCCTGAAGATATCCCCGTGTTCGGTCACGAACGTCTTCCGGAGATTCTTGATGTATTCCGCCATCAGCATATTCCCGACTTCACGACCATGCATCTCATTGACCTTGGGCATGTTCTTCAGATCGAGAACACCGATCTGGAAATAACGGTTTTCTTTCAAAAGCCGGTTCATCGAAACGAGAAGCTCATACTGATCCTTCAATTCATCGAGAATCTCGATGTTGCTCGCTTTGAAGTGTTTCGTCTTCATCGGATTGAGCGTCCCCATGATGATGGCATTGTTGGTATCCTCGAAGATGCGCTTGCCTTTTTCCTTGAACCAGGCGTATCGCCCGTTGACCATCACCCGATAGGTCGAGACGTAGTGTTTCTTCTGAATCGTCAGATCGCTCAGAGTCGCCAGATACTTCTTGAGATCCTCCGGTTCGATCAGTCGTCTGAAATCGGTCAGATCGAGGAGATTCGCGGGAAGCTTCAAAAACTCGACGAGCTTGTCGCTCGCCCAGATCGTCCGTTCATCGAGATCGATGTAGAACAGACCTTCCTCACTGATCTCGAGTGTCGCGATGAACTTGTGTCGAATACTCTCGAGTTCGCTCGTCCGTTCGTTCAGTTCCTTCTCGACGGCGATCAGATCGTAATTCGTCTTCTTTTCGCCGACGCAGATCCTTCCCTTGTACTTCCCGAGCGCGAACACCGGCTGCATCACCATATGGAGCACCACGGGATTCCCGTCGGCATTGAGAAGCGTCAGCTCTTCGACTTCGCTGTCACCCGGTTTCGCTTCTTTTCGGTACTCCCGGTAATAGTTTTCAAGCGTTCGGTTGTTGATCTCATTCTGGTCGAACTTGGTGAAACGAATCGCCTTGTTGAACACGGAAAAGAGTTTCTTGCCGATGATCTCTTCCTTCTCCATGTTGAGTTCCTCGAGCAGGCTCTGCGAGATATCCTTGATGCGTTCCCTTTTGTCGACGACGTAATACGCGTTCCAGCGGCTGTTCTTGATCGATTTGACGAAGAGCTGGTAGTGATTGGCCTTGAGGGCGGACGTCTTGAAGGCGGAGTAGAGCGTCAAAAGGAACACGGCGTAAACATAGAACGTGAAGTACAGATAGATTTCCTCATAGAGCGCTTCTTCCATGATGTCCGACGTATGGAAAAGGTAGAGCACGACCGTCGCGACGATCATGTTCAAAAAAGCCAGGATGAGCCGGTTCTTGAGAACTTTTTCGCTTTGGATGCTCTGGATCACGACGAGGAATGCGATGAAAAACGTAATGATCAGAACGTAGATCGGGTGCTGTGTGAGCATGTCTTCACCCCACGATGGTCGGATTCGAGTAAATGAGCACGATGATGATGAGCGTGATGAGAAGCGAAATGAGCGCGGTGAGAAAAGGACGTTTCTCGAAATAAGAAACCGTCTTGTCGGATATGCGCCTGCTGCTGAACATGCGAAGCGGATCGAAAATGATCGCCAGAATTCTTTTCACGTCCCACACCTCATTTCATGAACATGTTGACGTATTCCATCAACTTTTCCCGGTTGCCGATCTTGAGCATGATGCCCTCGATGGCAATCGATATGCCGCCGGTTTCTTCCGAAACGATCAACGTCATGCTGTCGGTCATCTCGCTGATTCCGAGACCGGCCCGATGCCTGGACCCCATCGTCTTGTCGAAGTTCTGGTTGTCCGAAAGCACGAAGTAGGCTCCCGCACATAAAATCTGATCCCCTCGAATGATGACGGCTCCGTCATGGAGCGGCGTCCGTGGCGTAAACACATTGATCAAAAGTTCCTTGGATACTTCGCTATGCATCATGACCGCCCGTTCGGCATATTGGTCGAGCGTATTGTGTTTCTCGATCGTGATGAGCGCTCCCGTCTTGCTTTCGGAGAGTGCCATGACGGCATCGACGATGTTTCGTTTCGTCTTTTCACTCCCCATGACGAGCGACATCTTCTTGGCATCCGATTTCCACAAAACTTCGAGTGACCGTCTGATGTCCGGCGCCATGATGAAAATGAAAATGATCGGCAACCATTCGATGACATAGGTCAGTACGGGTCCGCTGACGATCAGGTCGAAACGCGTCGCGACATAAGCGATCACGTAAACGAAAGCGAAAGAAACCACCAGGTTCAGCATCCGCTTGTTGTGGACGAGAAACTTGAAGATGAAGTACACGAAAATCCAGACGATATAGGCGTCAACGACGACTTTCCAGATCGGTTCTCCAAAGATCATAGGGCATATCTCCTTACATACCCCATTATATCACATGTTCGAAACCGGAAAAACGGATAAACCGATAAAATGGATTTGCTTTTTGAAGCGATAAAACATAAAATGAAGATAATCAATAAGAAGGTCGAGGTATCCTATGGATCGAGCCCTGCTAATCGGTCTTTCAACCC
>JAGYNT010000092.1 GCA_018399615.1 Acholeplasmataceae bacterium | reverse complement strand
AGTCGTGACGATTGTAGCGATAGATGACCTTGCCGTTGATGATGTTCTTTTCGTCTTCGGTGGCCTTCGGGAGTTCACGTTTTGTCGGTTTGAACGATGCCTGAGGTTTTCTTCTGTCTTGTCTTTGCGGGTTGTTCGATCTCGACCTTGAACGCGATTGGTCGCCTTTTTGGTTCATGGTGTTCTTTTGGGGTCGACCGTTGTTGGTCGACTGATTTTTGGTCTGTTGCGGTTTTCTGTTCGGTTTCTTCTGATCAACGGTCGTTCTGTTCGATGAGGATGTTCGCTTGTGTTCGGTCGGTTGTTTCTTGTGCGTGACATCCTTGTGCGTTGGAACGGGCTCCGCCTGGATCGGTGATTTCGTGAATTTGATCTTTTTCTTCTTTTCTTTCTTTTTCTCATCCTTTTTCGGCGGTTGAACCTTGGACCGAAGGATGGCGAGGTCGGCGTTGATCGACGCCATGTCATAACTCATGAGTGGTATTTTACTGTGGATGTGGCGTTCGATGTCCCTTAAGTACTTCGCTTCTTCGGGGGCCTGGAAACTGATCGACGTACCCGTGAATCCCGCTCGTCCGGTGCGGCCGATGCGGTGGATATAGGTTTCCGGGACTTCCGGAAGGTCGAAGTTGACGACGTGCGTGAGTCCTTCGATATCGAGTCCGCGAGCGGCGATGTCGGTGGCGACGAGTATTTCGGTTCTGTTTTTCTTGAAATCCGCCAGAGCACGTGTACGTGCGGTCTGGGATTTGTTTCCGTGGATGGCATCGCACGAGAAACCCATCTGGGTCAAGGATTTCATGAGCTTGTTGGCGTAATGCTTGGTCCTTGTGAAGACGAGGGCCGATTTGACGTCCGGTTGGGACAGAAGATGAGCGAGCAGGTTGATCTTGTTCGCTTTGATGACCTTGTAGAGTTTTTGCGTAATGGCGTCGAGGGTCGCCTCGACGGGTACGACGCTGATCCGGACAGGGTCTTTCAGGAGTACCTTGGACAACTCGAGTATTTCTTTTGGAAGGGTCGCCGAAAAGAGCATCGTCTGTCGTTCCTTGGGGATGTGGACGATGATTTTCTTGACGTCATGGATGAATCCCATGTCGAGCATGCGATCGGCTTCATCGAGGACGAAGTACTCGACCTCGGAAATATTGATGATCTTCTGACCGATCAGATCGAGCAGTCTTCCCGGAGTGGCAACGAGAATGTCGGTGCCACGACGGATTGCCATTTCCTGGGGTCTTTGGGAAACACCGCCGAAAACGACGGTGGTTTTCAAGTTCAAGTGGTTTCCATACGCTTTGAAACTCTCGTCGATCTGTGCGGCGAGTTCGCGTGTCGGAGCGAGGATGAGCGCCTTGATCGCCCGTGTTCTCGGTTGTTCGGAAAGTCTTTGCAAAATCGGTATGGCGAAAGCCGCCGTTTTTCCGGTGCCGGTCTGGGCACTGCCAAGAACATCCTTTCCTTCGAATAGGACAGGGATTGCCTGTTCCTGGATGGGGGTCGGTGTTTCATACCCCTCGTCTTTCAATGCTTTAAGAATGTTTTTACTGATGGGTAAATGGTTGAATGTCATACGTTCTCCGTTTCGTTGTTCTACGTGCAAAAAGAGACCGGCGACGAGGCCGGTATCGTTCGTGCTGTCGGAAAGTGTTTCCCGATACATTGATTATAGTCTTTTTATCGTCAAATAGCAAATGAATGATTTCATATCGTCCTTGATGGGTTCTATTCTTTCATCGGCATATCAGATTCAAAGGTGTGATGGTTTTTTAGTCACTCTTTTGAAGTCGGCTGATAAAGGCCCTTGTCAAGCCGTTTAATATAAATAGTTCTATAATTAATATACTATTTATAAACTAAATCATAACCTTTGACAGAGTCGATTGACCCATCCTATAATGAACATGGACAATTATGACGAAATCGAGGTCAACCCCGTGATCCATAAAGGTAAACAGTCACTCTTTCTTGTTTTGGGCTTTTTATCGCTATTTTTGGGAATAACCGGCGTCATCCTGCCGATCCTGCCGACGACACCGTTTCTGCTTCTGACGGTCGTCTTCTTCGCGAAGGGTTCGACAAGGATACACGACTGGTTCATCAAAACCAAACTGTACCGTAATCACGTCGAGACATTCGTCAAGACGAAAAAGATGACGATCTCACAAAAGCTCAAGTTGCTCATAACCGTAACGACGCTTTTCACGATCGCCATCATCATCGCGCACGCGACGATCATGACGATCATTCTGCTCGTCGTGCTTTTCGGACACTACTACTACATCTTCTTTCGGGTCGAAACGATCTCAAAGGATGAACTCGCCCTCATCAAGGCCACGTTCAAAGAAAAACACGTTTAAGGGAGTTATCCATGGTCAAGAGCGAACTACTGAATTACATACCGAAATCCAAGCGGTACATCCTCTTCACGGCGCTTCTCAACTGGCTTTCGATGGTATTGAACGTCGTCATCCTCTATCTGGTCGTGCGAATCATCGAAGCGGTCGTCTCAAACACGTTTGAGAATCTGACGATCTTTATTATGTTAATCGTAATATCGATCGCGATCAAATACGTCGCGATCCGATCATCGATCGATTTCACGCGAATCATATCCGCCAAGGTCCGTAAAAAGATGAGAGAACGAATCTATCTCAAGATGGCCGGTCTCGGATTCAAAGTCAACAAGAAATACGGGGACGCCGAAATCACCCAGTTGACCGTCGAAGGGGTCGAACAGCTTGACCTCTATTATTCGGTTTTCGTACCGAAAGTGTTCTATGGTCTCGCGGCTCCCCTGACGGTGCTCGTCATTCTTTCCGTGTTGAGCATGAGGGTCGCCATGGTCCTGTTTTTTTCCGTTCCGCTCATCCCTCTTCTGATCATCGGCATGAACACCTATGCGAAAAAGAAAATGGGCAAACACTGGAAACGCTATACGTCATTGGGCGATATGTTTCTGGACCGCATGAGGGGACTTACAACACTCAAGATCTTTCAGGCCGACCGGCTCAAGCACGATCAGTTGAACCAGCAGTCCGAACAGTTTAGAAAGTCGACGATGTCGGTTTTGAAGATGCAACTCAATTCGATCACGATCATGGACCTCGTCGCCTTCGGCGGCGCCGCCCTCGCGATTCTTTTCGCTCTTCAAGACGTCCGAAACGGTATGCTCGATCCCTTTCTCGCGATCTTCGTCATTCTTCTTTCAGCCGAGTTCTTTTTACCGCTTCGTTCGCTCGGCAGCGCCTTTCATGTCGCGACCAACGGCCTTGCCTCATATAAGAGAATCGACGCCTTTCTGAAAGACGACACCTTGAAATACGGAACAAAGTCCCTGAAAAAACCAGTCACATCCATTCATGCCGTCAATCTGAGCTATGCGTACTCGAAAGAGAGCGTCTTGCTCGAAGACGTCTCTTTCACGTTCAGGACCCCCGGATTCTACGCCGTGGCCGGCAAGTCCGGGAGCGGCAA
>JAGYNT010000091.1 GCA_018399615.1 Acholeplasmataceae bacterium | reverse complement strand
GGAAGTTGACGATATTAAACGATCCTCCGCCGTAAATGTCGGCGGCAGCGAAAGCAAGCTTTTTTCTTACATCTGTTTGTGCCATAGTGTACGCTCCTGTTTTTGATGCATATATTTCCATTATAATACCTTTCAGCTAAATTCGAGTGATGAAAATGACGGATATGATCGAACATACCGGAAAGCATGAAACCCCAATCGTCTATACGTTTTCGATTCGTCCGGATATAAAAAATCAGAATTCCCACTTTATTTTTTTCCGTGTTGGTAGTAAACTGAAAAATGACCGAACATGAGCACGTTTTTTATAAACGCCATATGCAAGGGACATCGTGCATAGAACCTATGCATGGCGTTTTTATGTGTGGCATGTCAAAAACAAACCATTTGGAATGAGGGATGTGTTCTATGGGAAAAACATGGGTTCAACATGCACTGAGGAAATTGTTTGTTCTGTTTGTCGGAATCGGGCTCTATTTCGGCATATCGAAATCCGCGGTGATTCTTGCCGATCTGTTTTCCAAGGGGTCGTTCAAATACACGTGGTATACGTATCATCATCTGATTCAGGCCGTGATCTGCCTGATCGTCATATACGGCCTGAGACTCATCGGTGTGGGACACGATTTCGGTCTGAATACGAAAAACACGCGTCAAACCGGAAGAACGCTGCTTGGTTTCACCTGGTTTTTCGTGATCTCGACATCGGTCGCATACCTTGTCATTCAATGGTCCGCCGGATGGCAGAACTACCTGGATTTTTCTTTGACTTCCGATCATGTTTTCCGTTACCTCTTTTTCGAGGGAGTTGTCGTCGGTATCGGCGAAGAACTTCTCTTCAGAGCTTTGATCTATACGATCCTGTTCTATGCCTTCCCTGAAACGATCAGGCTCAATCAACGCATCCGCATATCCTATGCCGTTGTTCTCTCGGCATTGATCTTCATGTTGGCCCACATCAACCTTTCAATCTTCACCTTCGACATCTTTCAACTGTTCATGGCCTTCGGACTCGGGTGTTTCTACGGTTGGTTCCTTGAAAACACGAGAAGTATCATCGGACCAATACTCGCTCACAATATCAGTGATCTATGGATTTCCATCCTTATGATCGTATTTACAATTCTGGCAATATAGGAGAAAACCATGACAACCAAAAGACGCATAACGTTCTATCTTGCGATCGTTTTCGGCATCACGTACCCCTGTTGGATCACAGCTGCCGTCCTATCACAAGTTCATGCCGATTCCCCTCTCATTTTCCCCCTTCACCTGCTTGGCGGATCCGGTCCGTTCGTCGGTACGATCATCTACCTGATCAAAACGAAAGAATGGAAGGACTTTTCACATCGATTGACACACATAAGGCAAATCCCTTTGGGCGCATGGTTGATCGCCTTATCACCGATTCTGATCATCACACTGACCCATTTTTTCATGTATCAAGGATTCCATATCGATGATGACTTCCGGTCGATGGGTGCCCTGTATGGCATCGGTTTGTTGTTTTTTGGCCCGATTCCGGAAGAAACGGGCTGGAGAGGCATTCTGTTCAACGACTTGAACACATTATCTTTCAAAAAGGCACAGTTCTTCATGACACTCACGTGGTTTTTGTGGCACTTGCCGTTGTTTTTCATTGTCGGCTCCTACCAACACGGATTGGGTCTTTTCAGCGTTGACTTCCTTTTCTTTTCCATCAACATCGTCGTTCAGTCACTCATCATGGGGTATCTGTTTCTGATCGGAAACAAGCAGATCGTACTACCGATTCTATTCCATTATGCCGTCAATCTGTTTGGTGAAATGCTCACGCGAAACATCGCATCGGAAATCATCACGATTTCGCTCTACACCATGCTCTTTTCATATCTCCACTTCACGCATGGCAAGAGCATAAAAACCAGATGAAATCCGTCCGATACCGGGATATGCCGAATCGAGCCGTTTCATTTCCAAAGTGGTCGACACGCGGTTGACTTCACATATTGATTATGTAACACATATGTGTTACAATAGGGTGAGGTGATACCGTGAGTAAAAATGCATATATCAACGTACGTGTTGAAGAGAAAACGAAACACGAAGTAGATGAAATTCTCAATCTTTTAGGCATCAATATGTCTACCGCTATTGATATCTATCTGAATCAAATCAAACTACATAACGGTTTGCCTTTTGATGTGAGAACACCTGGAGATGATGTGAATCATAAGACACAAGAATTGGCAGAAGCACTCAACTTGACTGGCGGCAAACCTTTTCCGAAGAAATTCACCAAGATCATAACCCTTTATGCGCGCGGAGATATCGATTACGATGTTGCTTTATATGCGATTAAAAAGGAGTATGCACGTGTCTGATCCGTATGTATACGAAGACACTCCTGTTCTTAAGAATAAATTGGGGTTGAAAAAACAGACGGACCTTGATGATTATGAAAATACTGTCGTAAATCTCGCTTTGTTGAAACTCCTCAAAGATCACCATCGAGTGACTCATACACTGGATATTCTGGATATTCATAAACACCTGTTTTCCAATGTCTACGAGTGGGCGGGAAAGATCAGAACAATCAATATCGAAAAAAACGAAGTGGTTTTGAACGGATTGAGTGTGCAGTATGAAGACGTATCCGACATAGAAAGAGCCATTATCCATATTCATGATTCATTTTATGATAAACCCTGGGATACCTGCGGTCTGACGTCACTGATCCATGAGCTTGCACGCTACATATCTTCACTATGGAAAATCCACCCTTTTCGAGAAGGAAATACCAGAACGATTTCGACTTACATGTATCTGTTTTTAAAGCAACATGGATATTCACTGGATGAAAAGCTGTTGAAGGTTCATGCGGCGTTTTTCAGGAACGCTTTGGTTATGGCAAGTTTGGGAGCGTATAGTGATTATCGTTATCTTGAAGAGATATTGGCTGATGCGATTACACATAAGTCGAGAACAAGTCGACAACCACAGCGGAAAGACAAAAAGTACGAATCGGTCAAGAACGTTAAAATGAAAAATTATGTGTACACCCGTCACCAAATGAAAAAAGACAAGTCTTAAGAAAAAGATTTCTGCCATTCCCCAGGATTCCTTTTGGTGTTTGGAGACAAGGACCAGAAAGCTGGGGATTTTTGTTGCAGACTCGATTCAATGAAGGATTTGACACGAATGACCCCTGAAACAAGAGAAACATGGCATGTCGACTCAACCGAACCGGAAAAACACATAGTATCTTTTCCATATACATGAAACACGGGTAGGGGTTTCATGCGTATTCATTGAATCATGACATGAATCGGTTATAATGAAACCGAACCAAGACTATGGAAAAGGAAGGTGTCCCTATGAAAAGAATCGCCATCTTGTTGGAAAATCTCTTTGATGACAAGGAACTCATCTACCCGTATTACCGTATGCTCGAGGAAGGCTATCACGTCGATCTGATCGGCTCGAAAAAGGATACCGTATACAAAAGCAAGCACGGTCTTCCCATGAAAAGCGACTGCTCGAGTCTTGATGT
>JAGYNT010000090.1 GCA_018399615.1 Acholeplasmataceae bacterium | reverse complement strand
CAGAATATTCTTCGCTTCTTCATCGAGACCGCTCAAGGGCTCATCGAGAATAATGATTTTCGGATTACCGATCAATGTCGAAGCGAGTGCGAGCTTTTGTCTGTTTCCTTTCGAGAGCTCGATGATACTTTTGAAAATCGGAATCCTGAAATCCGATATGAGCGTTTCATCGACTGTGCCCCGTTTGATTCGGGCAATCGTTTTCAAATACGTCATGGTATTGACGAAAAGCGGCAACATCAACTCTTCCGGCAAGTAACCGATTTTCGCTTTCTTACGTTCGACAACACCGAAATCAGGCTTTGTAAAGCCGATCATCAAATTGATCAATGACGATTTTCCGACGCCGTTTTTTCCGCTGATCAGCAGACACTTGCCCTGTTCGACGGTGAGATCGAATGAGCGGTCAAGATAGGTTTTGCTGGCTTCTCTGAGTTCAATCAAAGGTATAGACATGGATCAAAGGCCCACTTTCCGAAAGGATCTGATAGTCGAGCACGTATTTGAAATTTTCGATGATCGTCACGTGCTCGACCGAATCGAGTACATATCTCAGGATTACCGGTATGTTATAGAGCAATTGCGCTTCTTTTGGAATACGCAGGATGATCGTGCCGTCTCTTTCTTCGATTCCCGCGTATCGGTCGACGCCGTAGCGTGCCTCGATCACGTCGATATTCTCATTGAGTTCCAGGCGGATCGACTCGATTCTCGAAAGAAACGCGTTTTCTTCTTTGACTCCGTAAAGAGCGTGCCAGTCCAGTGTCCGATCGTCGTTTTCCGCGATCAGAAAGTGAACGGACCCGAGATAGACCGATACGTTCGATCGATCGATCAGTGTCAGATCGAGGAAACACGACTCGATCACGAAATCGTGGCTGAGATTCGGAATGGAGAACGTGAGATCGATCTTCCAGTAGCGCTCATTGAGATGTTCTTCCTGGTGTCTGATGGTGATATCCCTCAGATCGATCTCGATTTGTTTGCTGCCGTCTTCATTCGTAATGAATACGTGCTGATAACTGTCCTCTTCCGTCAACGGATTGTCGAGATCCGACAGATAGAAGTGAAACGTTCCCGGTTCATCCCGATTCGCAAGAAAACTGTAGAACGTATCGACCGTAATCAGTTTGTCGATCATCCGTTCGTTTTGATCGATGATGACTACCATGACCGCAATCGTCACGGCCAAAAGCGCGATCAGGATCAATGTTTTCATATTTTGATTTTTTCCAGTCGGTGATACTGTGTCGTCACGACGAATACCTCATAGCCGCCACGATCGGCCCGAAACCAGAAAATGTATCGTTGAGCGACACCATTGGAAATCTTGCCTTCGCCATAGATATAGAGATCGACTTGGGTCCCGGGATCGATTTTCAGCGCGAGATTGATCTTTTCCTTTTCCTTGCTCTGTGACTGGTAGGTCGATGAGAGTTTGAGTGAACTGTCGAGATTGTTCTTGAATCCGGGTGTGGTCTTTTTCGTTTCCACCCGAACCGAACCGGTTGCCGAAAGACTGACCTTTTCCGTCTGTTCGTAGTCGACCTGATACTCGTAATCGATCGGCGTATACCCGTTGTTATAGTAGGAAAAAAGCGTCTCCGTGATGTAGGTCACCTTGACACTGCGATTGACTTCATGGGTACGCCAACCCATGAATCGCCGTTTGTTCACCTTCTTGTAGTACGTTTTGTAGTCCGATGAGCTGAAATCGCTTAAAAACGAACCGCTTGCAAGTTCGATCGACTCGTAACTCATGTAGTCGCTCGATGCATGGACCGTGTTTGCCGACAACAACAGACCAAGCATGATCAATAACAATGACATCTTCTTCATATTTATCCCTCCTGACCTATACTAGAAGTCAGGACGTTGTCTTTACTAAAAAAAGAGACCCCAAAACGGGGTCTATTTGCAAAGGGCTTCGATCTCTTCGATTTCTTTGGGAATCATGGCCGACAGATTGATCGCCCCGTCTTTCGTGATGAGAATGTCGTCTTCGATGCGGATGCCGATCCTTTCATCGGCGATGTAGAGTCCGGGTTCGACTGTGATGAGCGCACCTTCGGGAATGACGAGATCGTGATTGCCGACGTCATGGACGTTCAAACCGAGGTAGTGTCCGAGACTGTGGTAATAGACGTTTCCGATTTCTTCATCCGATTCGATCAGTTTCAGTCGTTTTGCCCCCTCGATCAAAATCTTTCGACCGTAATCGTTGAACGCTTTGAACGTGACGCCTGGCTTGAGCCACTCGATGGTCTTCTTGTTCGCTTCCAAGACGACCTGATAGATCTCTTTCTGTCGTTTGGTAAATGTTTTCGAGACGGGGAAGACGCGAGAAATATCGGAGTTGTAGTTCGCATAGCGCACACCGAGATCAAATAATACGAGATCGCCGTCTTGCATGGGCTTGTTGTTCGCGTTATAGTGAAGTGTCGTGGCCCGACTCCCGGCGGCAACGATCGTTTCAAATGCCGGTTTGAGCTGTTTCGAGTCAAGCACATAATTGAATTCGGCTTCCGCCTCGTATTCGTAAAGGCCTTCCTTGAGACTGCGCGCAGCTCGTGTCAAGGCATCCTTCGTAATCTCGATGGCTCGCTTCGTTCGTTCGATTTCTTCCGGATCTTTGACCATGCGGGCTTCCGCGAGGAAATAGGTGCTTCGCCCGACATCAAGGAAAGGATAGTGTTCGTGGATGTAGCGTGCAAACGAAGACTCGATGTTTTCCGCCTGGTCGACCTCGCTGCGTTCGAGGTCCAGAAAGATTTTTTCGAGTGGTCCGAAAACGGCCTGTCTGGTCGTTGAAAGCAAGCGATTCAAATGAGTCTTCAGTTCTTCCTTGCGGAAAACATGAGTGCGGTCGACACCGCTCGCTTTCGCGACCTCATCGAAACTCATGACGGGTCCGTCCCATCGCGTGCGAAACGCATCCCGCTCTTCGACGAAAAGGTAGGCTCCCTCGCTCTGATCACCTTTGACGAGCACGAGCGTCGCATCCTCGATCTCAAGACCGGTCAGATAGAAAAAGTTCCGATTGGTAAAAAAGGGATAACTTCTATCCACCGTCTGTTTCGGGGCGGATCCCGAGAAAAACAGGGACAGGGAACGCTTGGGCAAACGTTTCAAATAATTGTTTCTTCTGTTGGAATAATTCATGATTGTTGGTCTCCTAACGATTCGATGATCTTGATTACGACCTGCTTCAGTCGTTCGATCGTCATGCGGGCATCTTCTTTGGTTTTCTTGCGGGTAGCAAAATATACTTTGAGTTTGGGCTCGGTTCCGCTGGGACGCAAAACGATCCACGTACCTTCTTTATAATAGTATTTGAGTACGTTCGACGAAGGAAGATCGATCGTTTCCTTGTGATCCTTGATGTGCCTGAACCCGTTCTGATAATCGTCATAGCCGACGAGATCGATGCCTTGGATGTCCGGCAGATTGTTTCGGAAATACCGCATGATTCGATCGATCCGTTTACTGCCGGCGATCCCCTGATAGGTCAGACTGATGGTTTCTTCGAGATAATGACCGAAACGCTCGTGAATCTCTTCGAGTCGGTCGACGAGGGTTTTTCCCGATGCCTTGTAGTAATTGACGATTTCCGATAGAAGATAAACGG
>JAGYNT010000009.1 GCA_018399615.1 Acholeplasmataceae bacterium | reverse complement strand
CTTTTTCATTGTGTTATACTTAGTATTGCTTATGCACGTATTCGTGCAAGTAGGGGTATGGTGTCAATGGTAGCACAGCGGTCTCCAAAACCGTCGGTGCGGGTTCGAATCCTGCTACCCCTGCCACTTTGAAACGATTCCGGTATGCGAACCATACCGGTTTTTTTATTGTTCGAACGTTTCCTGATCCGAGTGCTTGATCTTTCCGTCCGTGAGCGTAACGATGATCGTCGTCCCCTGATTCGGTTTCGACTGAAGGTCGATCGTTCCCTGATACTTGAGGGCGATATGTTTGACGATGGCCAGGCCGAGCCCGGTACTCCCATCCAGGCGCGTCTTATCGACGCGATAGAATCGCTCGAAAACGCGTTGCTGGTGCTTTTCACTGATGCCGATCCCCTCATCCTTGACGCGAAAGAGGATACCTTTCGTCATGCGTTTGAGTTCGATTTCAATCACACTGTCTTCATGGCTGTAACGGATCGCATTCTCGATCAGGTTCTTGAAGAGTTTTTGAACATCGAAGGCATCGACGACCATGTGACAATCCACGACATCCGTTCTGATCTCGATGTTCTTTTCTTTTCCAAGGGGTCTCAGTTGAGCGATGATTTCATCGAGGATCGGATTCAGGTGTTCGTTCTGATAACCGTCCTGTTTCAGGTGTTCGAGTCGCGAGAGAACGAGCATATCCTCGATGATCGCCGTCATCGTCTTCGACTGCTTGACGACCTGACGGGCGATATCGGTCGTTTCCTCGGTCTTGACCAGACCGTTCTCGATGAGTTCCGCGTAGCCTCTGATCGCCGTCAACGGCGATTTCAATTCATGCGAGGCATGCATGAAAAAATCCCTTTTCATGGATGCGATCGCGCGTTCTTCGCTGACATTCGAGAGAATGATCAAAACGGTATCCTCGAGCCCCGATTCACCTTCATGGATCGGATGAGTCTTCATCTTATAGATTTCCTGCCTGACTTTCAGTTCCGATCGTTCTGTCTTTCGTGTCTCGCGTGTCCTGTTCAAGGCTTTCTGGATTTCATGGGTTCGCATGGAAACATAGCTCGGATGATTCAAGGCTTCATCGGTCAATTCAAAGAGATCGCGTGCGCTCTGATTGTAGTAAACGAGACGATCCCCGGCATCGAACAGCAAAACGGCCGGATCCATGACATTCAGGACGTGATTGAGTTGTTCTTTGTAGCGTTTTGTCAATGTATGGTTCCGAGCGATTTCGAGATTGATGTCATTGAGCTCGTCGAGCGTTCTGTTGATTTCCCGATATGGGCTGTTCAAAGCCATCACTTGGTATTTGTTATCCCGCAGGGATGTGATCCCCTTTTTCACTTGGTTCCACGACGATATGACATTTCTGTTGATCCGGTTCAAGCCGACATAATAGATCAGAAGGGTCAACATGCCGCTGCCGATCAGAATGATGATCATTTGCGTATAGACGTTCGAACGCGTCGAAACCGGGACGGCAATACGCAAGTAATTGCCGTCATCCATTTGTCTGGCGATATAATAGAGTTCGACTTCGATGGTTTCCGAAGTCCGGGTATGAACCGTACCCGGTTCTTTCAACTCCGGGCGATTGCTTTTATCGGTCCCGATTCGGGCGTCGTGCGAGTCGATCAGGACATGGAAATTTTCATCGAGGATCGTCAGACGTCGATCGCCTTGATAGTCTTCGACGAAGGACTCGACCGTCCCCTGATAATTCACATAGGAGCGTTCGACTTCATCGATATGGGCACGCATGAACGTCTCTTCGGTATCGGTCTTCATCTGGAAGAAAACGATGAACAGAAAGACGAAAAAGACCACGAATGCCGTGATCAAAAGCACCATGTTATGGTGAATCAGTGCCCGTTTCATCAGACTTGATAGCCGATCCCGCGGATCGTCTTGATTTCGATCGAGGCCTTCTTTGTCCTGAGCTTGTCCCGAAGCGACTTGATATGCATGTCGAGCGTCCTGGTCTCACCGATATAGTCGGTATTCCAGACGACATCGAAGATCGTTTCCTTCGTGACGACGCTGCCTTTGTTCTTAAGAAGCAAGGCCATGACCTGAAACTCCTTGTTGGTCAGATAGACTTCCCGATCATCGATCATGAAGACATGCTTTTCGTCATCCAGACGGACATTCCCGCTTTCATGTACGACCGTGGTTTTCCGTTTTCGCAGTTTCGACTGAATTCTCGATGTCAGTTCCAGAACGCCGAAAGGTTTCGTCAGATAATCGTCGGCCCCCGCATCGAGTGCGGTCACTTTATCCATTTCGCTTTGAAGTGCCGAGACCATCATGATCGGCATATCCTTATCGATTTTCCGTATTTCCCTGATGAGATCGACTCCCGACATATCCGGCAACATGATGTCTAGAAGCACCATATCGGGTCGTCGATCCTTGAACGACTCCAAAAAGGATTCGCCCGTTTGAAAACCGACACCGTCATACTTGGCATTGTCGATCGTCTTTTGGATAATATAGCCGATTGCCTGGTCGTCCTCTACAAAATAGATTTTAGCCATGCCTCATATCTCCTTAAAAGAGTATCGTATCCTTGTGCGTACCCGTATCGATGAAAATGATCCATTCCGCGATATTGACGGCGTGATCGCCGACGCGTTCGATATATTTCGCGACCATCATGATATAGATCGCGTCGTTCGCGTCAATTTTATCATATTTCAGTTCACTTGTAATCTTTTTTACGGCTTCATCGAAAAGATCGTCGACCTCGTCATCCATATCGATGACCGACTGGGCGCGTTCGATGTCGACGTTGACGAGCGCTTCGACACTCGTCAAAACCATTTTTTCAATGATTTCGGCCATTTGGGATGCGATCGGCATGACGAGCTTGTTGCGTTTGTTTTTCAAGTGTCTCGTCATCTCGGCAATATCCGATGCGTGATCGCCGATGCGTTCGAGATCCGTGATCAGCTTGAGAATCCCCGTGACGAGCCGCAAGTCTCCGGCGACGGGTTGTTCCCGCCAGATGATGCGAAGCGCGCTCTTGGCGATACTCTCTTCGAACTGATCGACTTCCTCGTCTTTCGCCATGACGGCTTTCGCGAGTTCCTGATCGTTCGACTTGAACGCTTCGAGTCCTTCCTTGATATTGGCCAATGCGAGATCGGCCATCTGGACAACATCTTTCTTGATGTCCGCGATCAATTGTATCAGTGTCGTTCTTGGAGCCATGTGTCATTCCTCCTTGTTATCCGAATCGACCGGTAATGTAGTCCTCGGTCTTCTGGTGCTTCGGTTTGGAAAAGATCTGATCCGTATCCCCGTACTCGATGAGCTCTCCCATGAGAAAGAACGCGGTCTTGTCGGATATGCGGGCAGCCTGTTGCATGTTGTGCGTCACGATGATGATCGTATAATATTTTTTGAGTTCACTGATCAGATCCTCGATCTTGGCGGTTGCGACCGGGTCAAGCGCCGAAGTCGGCTCATCCATCAGAATGACATCCGGTTTCATGGCGATCGTCCGGGCGATACAGAGCCTTTGTTGCTGCCCGCCCGACAAAGCCATGGCCGACTCCTTGAGACGATCCTTGACCTCGTCGATCAAAGCCGCCTGTTCCAAGGCTTCGATGACGATTTTGTCGAGCGATTCCTTATCCTTGATACCCTGACAACGCGGTCCGTAGGCAACGTTGTCATAGATCGTCATCGGAAACGGATTGGGCTTCTGAAAGACCATGCCGACCTGTTTCCTGAGTCCGATCACATCCATCTTCTGACGATAGATATTTTCTTCTTTGAACAGGATTTCACCTTCGATCCGACATCCGTCAATCAGATCGTTCATGCGATTGAGGGTTCTCAGGAACGTCGACTTCCCACACCCGCTCGGTCCGATCAGAGCTGTGACTTCTTTGTCGCAGGCTGTGACATCGATATCTTTCAAGGCCTGAAAGTCCCCGTAATAGAGGTTGAGATCCTTGATTCTGAACGTTTGTTTTTTGATTTCGCAACACGTATCCATATTATCTTCCATACCTTTCGACCATGCGTTTGGTCAATAATTTAATCGAGATGTTCATGCTCAAAACGATGATCAGAATGATCAAAGCGATCGTCGCCGAGAGCTCGATATTGGCGGGTTCATCGGTCATCATCGACCAGATGTGTACGGCGAGTGATGTCGACTTGTCGGTCAGGCTCACATCATCCTTGATCGTTGTTCCGATCGCGAAAACGAGCGCTGCACTTTCACCGATGATCCGACCGATCGCGAGCAGCGTCGCCGTCAGAATACCGGGAAAAGCATTGGGAAGCACAACTTTCGCAGTCGTCTGCGTCTTGCTGGCACCGAGTGCGAGCGAGGCGAAGCGGAGTTCATCCGGGACGACTTTGAGACTTTCTTCGGTCGTCCGAATGATGACGGGCAAGAGAATGACCGCCAGCGTCAGCGATCCGGAAATGAGGTTTCCACCCGTCGCCTTGGTCAATGAGACCGTGATCGGAACGAACACGGCGAGCCCCATCAATCCGTAGATGACGGAAGGTACGCCCGTCAACATTTCGATCAGTGAGCGAATCGTGCGATTAATGCGCGTGTTTTTGGCATATTCGTTCAAATAGACCGCGGAACTGATGCCGATCGGCAGTGCGATCGCGAGCGTCAACCCGATCAGATAGAGCGTCGTTATGATCGAGCCCCGAATACCCCCGCCTGTCGTCGTATATTCGAGTTCGCGAAACGTATCACTTTCATCGAGCGCCTTGATCATATCTTCCGCGCCATAGCGGGAAAGCGCCGTCGGTTTCCCTTCGAAAGCGATACGGATAATGGAATAGTCGATGCCAAGCGACAACGCTTCTTCACCGACACCCTTGTCAGTCATGGATTGAAGGGGCGAATTCTCGTCAACATAGGCAACAACGATAACACTCGAACCCTCGAGATTGATATCATCCTTGAGTGCGATCCCCCATTTTTCCGAATAAAACAGATTCTCATCCTCTTCGATTTGACGGTTCTCACAGTTGCAAAGATCATCCGATTCCATCCCGGCGATATGGTTGACCGCTTCATAATTGTGCGTCACGAGATCCCAGTTGAGAAGACGGATACCGTTGCTGAAAACGAATCCGACGATCATGAGGAGCACGAAAAGACTGATGAAAGAAGCGAAATAGGTCATACCCTGCAGGATTCGATCCTTGGTCCGCACGCTATTTAACATGGACGTTCCCCACCTTTCGCTTGACCCAGTTGAGCGTCATGTTGGTCAGAAAGATGACCGCCATCAGGACGAGACCGACCGAGAAACGAATGTCATAATCGATCCCGGTCGTCTCTTTCATACCCTCGAGCATGATCGTGGTAAGCGTACTCGTCGTATCGAAGATCTGAAAAGAGAATCCGGAACGACGTCCGCCGGCGACCAGAGAGACCGCCGTCGCTTCGCCGAGTACGCGACCGATTCCGAGAATCGCCGCAGTGAATATTCCCGATTTCGCCGCCGCCAGGACGACCTTGAAATGCGTTTGCGTCGGTGAAGCCCCGAGCGCGAGCGACGCGTGTTCGATATCCTTGTCGACACTGCGTATGGAAACTTCGGATATCGCCGTAATGGTCGGAATCGTCATGAGTGCGAGCACGAGTACGGCAGCGAGGATGGAGTTTCCGCCCTTCGACTGAAAGCCGAAGAATCCGCTTACGTCATAGACCACCTGCAAGATCACTCCCGCTCCGAAGAGGCCGTAGATGATCGATGGAATCGACGCGAGCATCTCGACGACTGTCCTTAAAATCATCGCGATTTTCTTCGGCGCGACTTTGGCGATGAAAAGCGCCGTCAGAACACCGATCGGAAAGGATATGAAGAGTGAAAGGATCGCCGTATAGATCGTACTGACGATAATGAAACCGATACTGTAAAGGTTCGATTTGAAATAAACACCGGTGAGCCAGGTATCTCCGGTCAAAAAAGGAATTACCTGGACGCGTCCGAGTCCGTCGTTTTGCGTAATGAACGGTGTCATCCCCTTGACGAGGATCACACCGGCGATAACGATGATAAACGATGCGGATAGAAGGGTAATTGCGTAGAGCGCATACTTTGTCGCTTGATCGATGGCAAGCGCCCGTTTCGTGCGATTCATCGTGCGTGTCAAGTCATCATCTCCTGTAGTCGTGGAAAAAGCCCACGTCTGTGGGCTTTTTCAACGTAAATTTACTCGTTGCTATTCAGAAGGAACGTCTTCCCAAGTCCCATACGTGCCGTCATAGATCTTCTTGAGTGTTTCCGCGGTCATGTCACTGATCGGGTTGTCGAGGTGAACGATCACGACGATCGCATCCCAGGCGAGTTGTCCACGTTGGTCTTCTTCGACACCGACGAGTTCCGAATCTTTGAATGGTCTCGGATGCGAATCCGACATCTTTGGCAATCGTTGAATCCATTGCTTCGACATTGGTACGTTTGTAAGCAGTCTCCGGATCCCGTGTGGTCATGTTCGGCAACGAAGTTTCCGGCTTTCGCGGAAAACGCGGATGTCGAGGCTTCAGCGACTGTTGATCGAATCGATCCGCCGAAACGAATCGTGACACCGGAGTTGTCCTGATCGGTAACCGGATGATCAGCCTTGATAGTCGTCCCATGTCTCCAGTCGAGGCGAGGGCGATGGCGCCGGCGTTGTTGATGATGTCCGAAGCACATCGGTCGTGCCGATGAATGCGACAAAGGCGTTGACGAGTTCTTCGACTGTCTTCACTTTCGGATAGTCACCGGCATCCGGAGCATCCAGTTGAATGGCGCTGAGGCCGTACGTGTCGTTCATGACGTTTTGTTCTGAGTCGGCCCGACGCCTTCGAAATGCATCGCTTTGATCTGTCATTGACGCGCTCGATAGCGAAACGTAACCGATTCCGTATTCATCGACGGTCATGGAAGTCATGATTCCCGTGTTGTCCTTGATGACGAAACCTTCAGCGAGCGGACGTCGTCTGTCGTCGGCTATCCCCAAAACGATACCGTTCATGAATCCGTCTCTCGTACCGGAACGTGGAAATACCGGGTATAATACGACGTCATTGCTCGAAAAATCGAAATCGTCTTCGTTTCCATCGGCTTCTTCACATGAAACGAAAGGCCAAGAGGTAATGTGGTAACATGAGTGCGAATAATAGTTTTTTCATTGTTTTCTCCTTTTTTTTTGTTTTCCACACCTATTAGTAGCGACTCGCGTTTTCCTGAAACCATGAAAAGGTAATCCTTATGTAAAGATTGTGAAAACAAAAAAAAAACCATCCGATCAAGATGGTTCCACTCATGTTATTTTGGAAATCTTTCTGGTCATGCGTCGATAGCTCAGTGTCAGAAACAGGAGTGCGAGCACCCCCGACAGAAGCATGATGACGATCATCGGCACATCGATTCCGATAATCCCGATCTCATTGGTCCCGTAGGACACGCGGATCGATTCCATCGCTTCGGGCGGAAACTTCTTCGAAATGATGTCATAGGGTTCTCTCAAGAGCACGTTTCGCAAGATGATCGTCATGTGCGTGAACGGAACGAAGGAAGCGACATGCGTCATCGCCTTGCCGAGAATGAAGAGAGGCATGTAGATCCCGGACACGAACCCGATGAACGTCCCCAAAACACCGGAAAGGGTACCGAAGGCGTTGACAGACTTTAGAAGCGTCGTCAGATAGATCATGAACGACGAGGATATGAGCGTAAAGAGCAGAATATATCCGGACGCCTCCAATATCGTCAGAAACGGATACCAGTATCCCCCGACGATTCCGACATAGAGAACAGTCAGTCCCCACATGACAAGCGATAACACGCCCGTCACGAGAATCGCCGCGATATAGTAACTCAGAATGAGCTTGTACCTGCGGACGGGTGTGACCAGAAACCCATCGAGCTTGTGCTGTTCCAAGTCCATGATGATGTTTCCCATCATACCGAGCGAAAGCGATACCGTATTGATGACGAGAATACCGCCCATCATGATGCCGATCGTCAGATACGTCTTGAGCCCTTCATCGAGTTGTTCCATTTCGGTTCCGCTCGTATACTGCTGACCGATAAAAAGGAAATAGAGAGCGAGCATGATCATGATGCTCAGAAAGGAAAAGAAAACAGCGGCCTTATCCCTTAAAAAACGCAACATGTGTCGTTTGATCAGACAAGAGAGATCATACATGCTTCTCACCTCCGATGACGCGAAGGAACACGTCGTCCATTGATCCCTTGATGACTTCGAACTGTCGGATATTGGTCTTGAACGCTTCGATCAGAGCGATCGCATCGTCGGCATCTTCGACCGTGATGACATACTGATCGGCGATTTTCACGTATTCGCGCTTCTTGTCTTCGAGTAAGCGAACAAGGTCTTCCTTATCGTGCGGAACGATCTTCAGGCGATCGTAACTGTATCGGTCCTTGAGCGTTGCCGGTGTCCCCTCGGCGACGATCTCACCCTTGTTGATGATAACGACGTGATCGGCGTTGGCCGCCTCTTCCATGTAGTGGGTCGTCAAAAAGATCGTCAAGTGATCCCTTTGACGCAAATCGTCGATGACGCCCCATACGACCTGTCTGGTCTCGGGGTCGAGTCCGGTCGTCGGCTCATCGAGCAAAAGGATTTCCGGATTCGAAAAGAGCGCTCTCGCGATTTCCGCGCGTCTCTTCTGCCCGCCGGATAGCGTCTTGAACCGTTGGTTCTCGAAATCGCTCAAATTGAGATACGCGCATAGTTGTTCGTAACGCTCATTTACGCGCGCGCGGTCATTCATATAGAGCGCACCGCGGTAGAGCAGGTTTTCTTTGACCGTCAGGTCGTCATCGAGCACGTTTTCCTGAAAAACGACACCGATCTTCGTCCGAAAATAGGCGTGATCCTCGCGGTCGTTCAAATACACGGATCCCGAATTCGCTTCCAGAAGTGTCGTCATGATGTTGATCGTCGTCGACTTTCCCGCACCGTTCGGACCCAGAAACGCAAACAGACTGCCTCGTCTGACTTCGAACGATATATCGTTCACGGCGAGAACATCACCATAAGTCTTGACGAGGTTTTCAATACGTACAATACTGTCCATATGTCCTCCATTACTTCGTCTATCGTAGTAGAAAAATTCAAAAACAGTATACCACATAAATCGCGTGTGTCAACCTTTCGTCCGATAAAAAAACAGGCATTTTTTTAGGTTCACCCCCTTGACAAACATGATTTCCGGTGTTAGAATATAGGTGTAATGGCACTCAAGACATTAGAGTGCCAAATATCAAAGGAGGCGAAATCATGTTTGGTTTGACACCATACAACCGCAATGCGTTGAGCCGCAACAGACGCGATCGCGTCGAGGACTTCCTGTCCGATTTCTTCTCTGATCCGTTCTTTCCCGTGAAAAACGACACGTTCAAACTCGATGTCAAGGAAAAGAACGGAGCCTACCTGATCGAAGCGGACCTCCCCGGTATCGACAAGAAAGACATCGAGTTGAACTACCAGGAAGGAAGCCTTACGATCGAAATCAAACACACGGAAGAAAAAGAGGACGAACAGGAAAACTATGTCCACCGTGAACGTCGCCAGGCCTACATGGCAAGAACCTTGAACCTGGGCGAACTGAAGAGTGACGAGATCGAGGCGGACCTGAAGGACGGCGTGCTGACGATCAAGGCACCGAAAGCGGACGAAATCGAGAACAGAAAACGCATAACGATCAAATAGCGGCTCAAAAAAGGGATCCCTGTCGATCCCTTTTTCATGCTATTCATAGGCGATGAATCCCTCACAACGCCTTTCGGTCCCGGCCAGGTAGCCGTCTTCCGTTTTCAAAATGACCTGCCCGCGTCCGAAACCGCCCTTTGACGGATCGATCCGGATGTCGTGTCCGCGTCGCTTCAGATCTTCATGTATGTCTTTCGGGAAACACGGTTCGACCGCGACTCGTTTTTCGGAGTCGAAACGAAACCGGGCGGCGTCGAGAGCTTCTTGCGGATCCATCTTGAAATCGAGCATGTTCATGAGCACTTGAACGTGACCCTGCGGCTGCATGAACCCACCCATGACACCGAACGGTCCGACCGGTTTCCCATCTTTCATCAGAAAGCCGGGAATAATCGTATGATAGGTTTTCTTCTTCGGTTCGAGACAGTTGGCGTGTGCGGGGTCGAGTCTGAACGTATGTCCCCTGTTCTGCATGGATATGCCGGTCCCGTCGATGACGATTCCGCTACCGAATCCCATGTAGTTGCTTTGGATGAAGGAAACCATGTTTCCCTCTTCATCCGCCGTGGCGAGATACACGGTTCCACCACTCTTGTAATCGATCGGTTCATAGGATTTCGCCTCGAGTCCGATCTCGCTTTGCCGCATCCGACGATAGGAATCGCTCAAGAGAAACGACGGATTCACCCGCATGAAATTCGGATCCGTCACGTATTCGAGCGTATCGGAGAAAGCGATCTTGAGCGCTTCGATCTGGTCGTGAACCGCGTTTTCGGGATTCAAGTATTTACCGTTTCGTAGGAGATTGAGCGCGATCAAAGCCGTAATGCCCTGACCGTTGGGCGGAAGTTCGAACACGTCATGACCACGATACCGTATACCGAGAGGTTCGACGAACTCGGGTTCGAAGGTCTTGAGGTCGTGCGAGTCGATGAAACCGTCGTGTTTTTCCATGAACGACACGATCTTCTCGGCGAGTTCCCCCTCATAAAAACTTTTCGCATCAGTCTCTGCAATACTTTCAAGCGTCCGGGCGAGATCTTCGCTTTTGAACATATCACCCGCCTTATAGAGTCTTCCGTGATCCGTGAAGACCTCGAAAAAGTGATTATGGGCTTCTCCTTTATTGACTTTTTGGTAATGCCTGATGGCGTGTTCGAAAAAATACCCGGTCGTCTTCCCGATGACATAGCCGTTTCTGGCCAGATCGATGGCGGGTTTCAGGACATCCTTGAGTTTCAGGTTTCCGAAGCGTTCGATCAACGTCTGCCAACCCTTCGGCGTCCCGGGTATTGTGATCGGCACAACGCCGTACTTGGGCATTTCGGAAAAACCACGGGATTTCACTTTCGCGATCGTGATGTTTCTCGAACTCGGTCCGCTGCTGTTGAGCCCGTGAAGCCTACCTGGCATAGACGATACACAACAGCCGCCGCCGATCCATTGTTCACGGCTTCGGTTCGACGACGCAAGAGCCGCCATGGTCGCGATGGCGGCACGATGGCGTTTCCACCCTGCTTCATGACGGAAAGACCCGCTTCTCGCGGCGCGTACCGCTCACTGGTCGCCACGACGCACCTGGTGGAAAAAGGGCGAAACCGACGGTTTCGGGATTTGCCAACAATCACTCTCAAACACCTGGTCCAACAGACGATCCTCTTTTTCGATGCGCTCTTTCAAAGACAGAATCTTTTCTTTGATGAGACGCGCCGTCTCATGAAAAGCTTCATCCGGCAAGCCGGAAGGATCGTCGAGTCCCCAGTCCTCGCGATGCTGACAGGGAATGAAGGGACACTCGACGTTGCACCCCATCGTGACGAGCACGTCGAGTTCCTGCGGCAATTCGTCGACGAGCTTGGAACGTTGCGTTTCATTCATATCGACACCATAGAGTTCCTTGACGATCCGAACGGCATCCTGATTGATCATCGGTTTGGTTTCGGTTCCTCCGCTGTAGGCTTCAAAGAACTCCGGCGCGAGAATTTTCGACATGGCTTCCGCCATCTGGCTGCGGCAACTGTTGTGTACGCAGACATAAGCGACACGTATTTTTTTCATTTGGCTTTCTCCCTTCGACTATACACGATTCATATCAACGGGAAGGACGAAACGCCATCCCGTTTTTTTCATTTTATCACGATATGAAAGGAAATCACCTGAAACACGACCGTTTCATGCCGTTTTTACCGAATACTTACGCCCTGTCCGTTCGACCGGCGTCGAATTCGCATCACATCATAAGAACGACATTCCCGCGATATCCGTTGTATCCGTATGCATCCTGTGTTAAAATATCCTTTAGACACGACAGGATTGAAAAAAAAAGGAGAAAACATCATGTTCGACATCGCTACGATCATACCCTTGTTCTTTTTTCTTGGTGCGACCTATCTTTTCAACAAAAAGAAACTGTCACTTTCCAACGGGAGACTGATCCTCATATCGTCTTTGGAAGCGGTCTTTTCCTATCTTCTCGCCTATATCCTCTTTTTCGAAGGTTATTACGACTTCTTCTTCTCGTTTTTCATCATGCTCATGCTCATGCTGTCGGTAGCCATCGTCCTCTTCTGGCTCGAGGAGAACCGCAAGGAACTGCTCGATCTTCAGATCGAAACGATCAAGAATACGCTCATCATCTTCACGCTGACCTTCCTGCCCTTCTACGTCTTCTTGACGGTTTTCCGATTTCAACCGGCGATCCTGCAAATCGTCTATTCGCTCATACTGACAATTACTCTCTATCTTTTGCATATCCCTTTGCAACGACTGTTTGCTCCTCTCTGGTCTTTCATCGTCGATTTCATCGACAATACGTTCGCCGCGAAATTCGTCGCGCTCTGGCTGATCATCGTCCTGGCAACGGCATCGATCGCCCTCTTCGATTTCCCGAGCGAACGGATCAAGGACACCCTGAACTTATCCGATCACGTCCCCTATTTCACCTACGACGGCTATGAAACGGATCTGAAAAACAATGTCCGGGCCGAAGAAACCGCACGCATCGTTCTTGATGATACCATCAAGACCAAACGCGTGAACGACTACTGGACGACCGAGGATACGATCTTCCTCTACACGTATGAAAACGAGGTCTTGGCGATCGACCGGTCGAGCAAGAACATACTCTATGACGAGTCACTCGGAACACTCGATGACTACGGTACGATCTTCAGTCAGCAAAACATCCGCTACACCTTCTTTACCGAAAACGAAACGCTCTATGTCTTCGCGAAGACCGGTATTTTCTCGATCGATCGTGACGGTTTTTCGACCATCACCAACGATCTGACCTTTTTCAACGCCCGCCTGTTCTATGACGGGGAAACCGTGTCTTTCTTAAGACAGATCGAACAGACGACCTATGAAATCCATGTGCTCGAATCGGGCACGCTCACGACGAGTCGAACGATCGAGACCGGGGATACGGAAATCGAAAAACCGATCGTCATCAGCGAGCATCTTTTCGAACAAAAAAACGGTTTTTATCACTTCGACGAGGATACGCGTTATCCGATCGAAGATGACGCCATCACCCTCTTCGACCATGACGCCATGACGATGACCCATATCGCGAATACCAAGTATCAGACATCCGCGATCAAGGATATCACGCTCAAAACAATCGATGAAGACGGAAACGAGCGGATCAAGACCTTCAACAAGCGCTATGACCTGACAGGGATCATCGCCGGTGATCACTATTACATGACCAATTTCGAAGAAGGAATCGAACGCATCGACATCATCGATTCGAATCTGCGGGCCACCGCCATCCACAGACCGATCGTAAACGAACCGATCTGGTTTTCAAACGCGATTCTCAGCGCATACGTCTCGACGATCAAAGAAGTCGACGGGTCGTTCGAGTACTTGCAGGTCGAATCTTCGGAAAACAGGACCTATCTGACCATTCGGCGGCTGAACGAAGAGGAAACCGGACTCGACCTTTCTTTTTACAGCCACTACCAACCCCTGATCTTCCTGGCGATCGTGGTTGCCATGCTGCTGCCCGTCACGGACAACCGTCAATACATCACGTTCATCGGATTCGATTACTTGCGGCAAAAAAAGGACGCGACGTCAGCCGAATGAACCGGCCACCCAAATAAAAAAACCGGATCTCCGGTTTTTTATTTGGGAACGATCCGATCGAACACTTTCGTCTCTCTTCTGACATAGAGTTTGAAAAACCAGGGGAAAAGCTTGTATCCGTATTGAAAGATCTTGGATGGAAAAATGTTTTTCCTGTTCGTTTCGAGACCTTTCAGCATGACGCGTGCGACGTGTGCGCTCGTCTGAACCGGCCAAGGTTTGTGTTTCTGTCCGGCCCGCTCGAAAAACTTCGTCTCCGTCGCGACCGGATAGACCGCCTGAAGGTGTTGTCCTTCCTCCATCTCGAGGCGAAAGCCGTCCATGAATCCGCGCAGAGCCGCTTTCGTACCGCTGTATAACGCATAGCCCGGCATCGAGAGGAAACTGACCGCGCTCAGAGTCGCCATGAAGTTGAACGGTTTCTCGCCATGGATTTCCTTCATCTTGATCGCGCTGTGGATGATCGAGAGCGTATTCAGAGTATAGATCTTTTCCAGATGATCGTAAGAAGCCTCGGTCAAACGCTCGTAATAGGTGAATCCGGCATTGGCGATGAAGGCGTCGATCCGTCCGTGGGTCCGAAGCGCGAAGTCGAAGAGTTCGTCAACGGATTCGTGATCGGTGAGATCACTGTTTCGCTTGATCAGACGTTCGTGTTCCAGATCGTCGGATTCGATCGATCGTGAAACCGCGATGACATACGCCCCCGCTTTCAAAAGCAATGACATGAGATCGCGACCGATACCCGATGACGCTCCCGTCAATAGGAAGACGTGATCCTTGATGACCATGATACCCCTCCTTTTTCGTTGATTCCATTATACCAAAAAACGTCTCAGATCGTTTCGATCCGTCTCTTTGTCAAAAGCATGAGCCAGAGCGTATATGCCGCAATAAGCAAAATACTCGCGGAAACGACGAGCGACGCGCGTGTGCTCACGAGAAGGACAATCGTCGTCATGAGGATTCCGCTTCCGATCTGGCCGATGCTGTCGATCTGGCCATAGGTCGACATGACGGTCGCCTTGATCGATCCCGGCACTTCTCTTGAAAGAATGCTGATATGCAAAGGTCTTGTTCCTTCTCTGGTCATCCGAAAGAAGAAGAAACCGGTGATGGCAATGACCGGACTTCCGACGAGCGCGAAAACAAAGAGTCCGAAGCTCATCGAAAGAACCAAAACGATCAACCAGCGATACACGTTCTTTCTGACCGTCTTGCCGATGACAAGAAGCATGACGAGTCCGAGAATCTGGGCGATCATGTGCATACCGCTGACGATATGGATCGACGAAAGCTCGCCCAGAACAGTGAGGCCGAGGCGATCCAAGACGATGAATTCCTCGAGCCGGTCGATGCCTTCGCTGAACAGCCCCAGTAAAAACGCGGTCACGGCGAATATTTTCAGAAGCGGATGCGAAAAGATGTGTCTGAGTCCTCTTTTGAATTGAGAGAAGAAGAGATGGGTATCGTCGTTCCGTTTCTCCAAAGGAACGGTTTCCTTCATGACGACGATCAACGTGAGTCCGAGCAGAAACAACAAAAGGACGCTCATAAGCATCGGCAGACGAATATCGATCAGGCCGAGAACGAGGGCGAAAACGATCGCGAGCATCGAGAAAACCTTGCCGAGACCGGACGCTCTGACGAGCGTCAGCTCGATCCCTTCGTTTTTCGTTTCATCGGAAACCCACGCATCAAGCGCTCCGCTTATGAACGTATAACCGAACCCCCACGTGATCTGGGCTACGAAAATCCATGCGAAAGAAAGACTCGCAGTCTCGATCAAAAACCCGATGCCGATGACGAAATAACCGATGACAACCGACAGTTTGCGGGAATAGAGGTCCGCGAGAAGACCTGTCGGTACCTCGAAAAGAATGACGGAAATCTCGAGTGCCGTACCCAGAAGGATGAGTTCGAAGGGTTCGAGCCTGGCGACATCGATCCGATAGACGATCGCCGCCGTCATCATCATCGTCATGGCGAGATTGAGCAGACCGACTTGCAGGATGTAGACTTTTCCGGGGTTCATCCAGTCATCCTTTCTGAGAGACATTCATAAGAAAATTATAGCATGAATGGTGAAACGAAGAAAGTGGAAAAGCACGTTTTCATACCGGAGACCTTCCTTGACCGTTCGTCACCGATTTGTTATGATGGATGTGCTACCCTCATTTCATTCTCAACATGATTTCACACGTACAAGGAGGACATCTGATGAAACACTTGAAAAAAAGCATGATGGTATCCATTCTGATTTTGACGGTTCTGTTCGTCCAGGCTTGCGAGGACGAGGGCGAATCAACCTATTCCGTATCCTTTGAAACGAACGGGGGACCGGAAGTCGAAACGGTTACCGGACTTGAAAAAGGCGATTCTCTTTCGCTCGACATCTTGGACAGACCCGGTCATATCTTCCTCGGTTGGCAAGACGAGCAGGATACCATGCATTACGATGAAATCATAGTCGAAGACGATCTCGTACTTCATGCCGTATATGAACGGATCGAAGACGTATTCACCTATATTGTCCTTGAAAACGAGAACTACGACGACGAAATCCGAATCACGAGCTATACCGGCGTCGCGAGACGTCTTGCAATCCCGAAAATGATCGATGACAAACTCGTCACCGGGATCAACACCGAAGCGTTCAAAGACACGTCGATCGAAGATCTGATTTTGCCGAGAAGCGCGCTTTCCTTCAGTCACCTCGCCTTCGCCTTCGCCCCCGATCTCGATCGCTTGAGCTTTTATGGCGACTACGCGGGATATCAGGAAGATTTCTTTTCGTCGGATTCATACGATGAGATCCTTATGGACAACGAAGATGCCTGCGACATTGTGGAAGAGGACCCGATCAGCGAATATAAACGCTTTTCGACCGGTTGTCCGATTCACAAGACGCTTTCCAAAACGGATCCGATCTTCATACCGGGCGAAGACGATCCATTTTACGGTTACGAAGTCGTAGTCGATCTCGCTTATTATGAAACGACTTTCATGAGAAACAGTTGGTCCGCGGGCGTGTTCAGTGTTTCGACATTGCGTGAGATCGTCGTTCCCAAGGAAATGTTCAACGTCTCTTCCAATGCCTTTTTGGACATGGAGAACCTTGAATCGATCCTTGTCGAAGAAGGAAACGCTCACTACCGATCGGAAGACGGTGTGCTTTATGACGAAAACGTCGAGTGGCTCTACTTCTACCCGCCTGCCAAGTCGGATTCGGATTTCATGATTCCAAAAACCGTTGAAAACATCCGTCCCGGTGCCTTCAGTGTCTCATACAATCCCTATCTCGAAAGCCTATCCGTTTCACCCGAGCATGCCCACTTCACGTCCTTTGACGGCGTTCTCTACGACAAGGACGAAAAAACACTGGTCGCCTATCCTTCGGCACGGAAAGACAGTTCCTATGTCGTCAAGGACACGGTCACGAAAATCAATGACTTCGCGTTTCAATACGCGGATCAATTACGATCAGTCACGCTGCCGGACGGACTCGAAGAAATCGGCGGGCGCGCCTTTCGCATGAGTGGTCTTGTGCACCTCTCGATTCCAAGATCCGTTGATCGGATCGCATCACAGGCTCTCTATGGCATCGACACCCTCGAAACGGTCGTGTTCGAGCGGGAACTGTCCGATCTGAGGACGTTAACCTTCGTGGGATCGCCTTTCGAGATCGGTCACGAAATCACGGTTTACGTCCCCGATGACAGCTACGATCGCTATCTTGAACTCCAGAACTTCGGGCACATGGGACCCGATGTCATCCGTCCTTTATCCGAACGGACGGATTAGGGATACGTCTTTCGAAACGAACACCCGATCAAGAAAAGAAGCCCTTGAAATCGTATGAACGTATGCGTTCATCGATCAAAGGGCTTTTCTTGTTTTTGGTTCATGGTCGAGCAGGAAGATATCGATTCCCATACCGTTTTCTCGCTCGTTTCGTCTGTGCAAGGATGAAATCATGCTTGGCATCGGTATACGCCTCGCGATCGTGCTCATGGCGTTTTTTGAGTCCGATCTTGAGCGTCTCATAGGCCTTTTTGACATCCGGATATTCCATCAGATAGTCACGAAAATAGAGTTCGTCCCAATCCCCACCATGTCGGACATGGATGTGGAAGGCCTGTCCGACGAAACCGTTCGGTGTATAGCCTTTCAACATGAGGACGAGATCCGTATCGGGTTTGTTTCGGACGTACCCGCAATCTTCCATCCTTTCGATCACGGATTCGAGGTCCGTCGTCTCTTTCACTTCGACGAGTATGTCGATCGTCGGTTTCGCGATCAGATCCTTGATCGCGGTACTTCCGATGTGTTCGATACGAAGCATATCATCTTTGAAAAAGCCCTCAAGTAAGACCTTTTCTCGTACGTAAGCTTTCTTCCAGTATGCCTTGTGTTCGCTCAGAATGATGGGAAAGAGTTCGCTCAAGCGTTTCTTGGAGACTCCGGAAAAATCATGTTTCATGGATAAAAACCACCTTTTTAGTTCGCACGCGCTTAAGAATCGATTCTCTTGAATCGAATCGCGTAATCGAATGGAACAAAACCCATCTTCAAGTAAACATCACGATTCGATCCGACGAATACGTGCGAAGCACCATCATTTCTTACCGCTTCGATCGCTTGGTAGATGCACGCCTTGGCAAGTCCTTTTCTTCGGTGTTCCGGCGTGGTCGCCACAGGCTCGATCAAAGCCGTAGAAGTCCCTTTCATATACCAGATCGAAGCGTAGGATACGTAGTGACCATCCTTGATCGCGACATAGCCGTAGCGTCTGTCGAAGTTCGGAGATGAAATCAGGCGTAAGCGATCGGAAAGCTCTTTTTCACCGTAGATCACATCGTCGCCATGGTCGAAGCCACGCCATAAAGCATAATGGATTTCTTTAAGTTCCGGATCTTCAGATAGATTTTTGAACGTATAACCGGGAACTGAAGGAACAATGAAATCGGTCGGTTCGAAACGTGTCACCGGATCGATCCAATCGATCTTTTGATAACGCTCGGACAACAGGTCGATCATCTCGTCATCTCTTCCGACAATGAGGTCGTCTTTGATGTCGTTTTCAGTCACGTAATTCAATATCTCTTTCTTGACTTCGCGATCATCTTCGTGAATGGCGAAAAGGACGCCCGTTTCATCTTCGAAGATCAAGGCGCCGACGATTCTTTGATCGCGTTCGAAAAGCGTAATCAAAGCCAGATCCTCTTCCTTGAAACTGTGACGCGCGATCATCCATTCGAATCGACTCCAGTGAAAATGAATGTTTTCGAGTCGTTCGTTCTGTTCGTTCAAAAACCGGACGACACGGTTGAACGCATCGCCATATGACGAGTCCTTCGGATAGTGTGTGATTTGAACCATTTGTTCCTCCTTGATGCTCAATCGATTATTTGAATGCGTCGGTCTCTTCGTCTCTTCTCAGTTCTTCGGCACAGATCTTTCCGCTTTCAAGAACGATGGGAACCCCGGCTCCCGGATGGGTCGAAGAACCGGTGAAATAGAGTCCGGAAACGTATTTCGATTTGGCCTGTGGACGCCAGTGATTGCTTTGTCTGAGTGTCGGCTGAAGACCGAACGTCGCGCCGTTCTTGGCATTGAACGTCTCTTTGAAGTCCATCGGTGTGAAAATCGATTCGCTCATGATCTCGTCTCTTACGTTTTCCAAGCCCGGAAGACGCTCGATCTTTTTAAGAGCGTTTTCCTTGTATTTCTGAATCACGCGTTCATCGTAATCGTACTTGACCGTTGAGAGTTCGGACACGGGGATGAGACAATAAAACCCATCCTTGTTCAATGGTGCCATGTCTTCGTCACCGCGCGACGGAATGCTCAGATAGATCGAAGCGTCTTCAATGAAATCGCCCGAAAAGATCTGGCCTAGATTTCGGTCGAGATCACTTGAAACGATGAACGTATGCGTGTTGACATCCGGATAACGTTTTTTCATGCCCCAGTAGAAAATCAGACACGAACAGGAATAATCCATCTTTTCGATCTTTTCGTCCGAGTACTTGCCTTTCGCTTTTCTGTCTTTGATCAGAGACTGCATCGTGTAAGGGAAATCGGCGTTCGAGATGACGTAGTCACTTTCGATTTTCTTGTCACCTACCAGAATACCTTTGACTTTCTTTTCTTCGATCAAAATTTCCCGGACGTCCTTGCCGTAGTGGATTTTACCGCCGAGGTCGGTCAGGAGCTTTTCCATGCCTTTCGCCATCGCATGCATGCCGCCTTTCAGAAACCAGACGCCATACAGGAGTTCGATCATGGGAATGATGTTGTAGAGAGAGGGTCCTTTTTTCGGAGAAACCCCGATATAGAGGGTCTGGAAGGAAAGCATCTGTGCGATGTCCCGGTCATGCAGATACCGGTTCATCATGTGATCCGCACTATCGAATGTCTTGAGTTTCCAGGCTTGTTTGAGCATGAACGGATTGTAGATGTCTTTGGGGCTTCTGAAAGGTCTGCGAATGAAGTACTTGATCGCGACCTGGTAACGCCGGTAAATCTCTGCCATATACTGTTTGAATCCGAGGGCGACCTCGGGACTGCGCGCTTCAAGCATTCGATTGAGTTCGACCATGTCGCTCGAGACGTCATATCGTGCGTGGTCGGGACGGTCGAAGTATACCGTATACATCGGTTCCAACCGTCTCATCTGGATGTAATCCTTGGGATTTTTACCCGCTTGAACGAAGACGTCCTCGTAGAGATCCGGCATCATGACGAGCGTCGGACCGACGTCGTAGGTATATCCGTCCTTTTTGATCTGGTGCATCTTTCCGCCGGGTATGTCGTTCTTTTCATAGATTTCGACCTGATAGCCGTTTGCCTGCAAGCGACAGGCTGATGCGAGTCCGGCGACACCGGCGCCGATGACGATGACTTTTTTCATATGATACTCCTTTGAAATCGTTTGTTTTTTATCTGATATGTCGTTTATTATATCATTTTTCAAACGTCAAGACAAGACAGAACAATGGCAGGGAGGACTGAAAAGACCATCGGATGAGCGCGTTTCATCACGTTGCCGGACGCATGACTAAAAAACCACGACACCGGTGACGTGCTGTCGTGGTTCAATGAATGACAATCAATCGATTACTTGTCCGTTCGCTTTCAGGTTCGTATGATCTTCGATTTCCGACACCAGTATGTCGGCCGATCTTTGATGCGTCACATAGGAACTGTGATTGTTCGCTCCGATCGGATCACCGTCTTCTCCGACACTTTTGATGACGACGACATGGACGTGTTCGAGATCCTCCGGACTTAAGAGACCGATTGCCTGGGCTGCCGCCGTACCGTTCATCGATCCTGAGGTCATCGTCCAGAAAATGTGTGCCGAAGGGGCATCCTCACGCAACATCAGAATGAAGTCGATGACGGCTTTTTTAAACGTGTCAATCGCTTCTTCCTTGTCAAAACCGGTCAGTCGGTTGATGACGGAACTGTAGTCATTCCCGCCGATGTTGACGATGATGACATCCGCCTCTTTTGTTTCCAAGGAAGGCTCTTCGATGATGTTCTGGTCGGGATCGATTCCGACGTTCGAATAAGCTTTGAAAATGTTGGTTTCTCCCGTTCTGTCGTTGAATCCGTAAACGAGTCCCCACCCGGAATTGCTGACGAATTCGAAGCTTCCTGAGAAAGCGTTCGCGGTCAGATATCCGAAAGCGTGCAAACTCGAAGAGTTTTCAGTCGTTCGTGGCTGATAGGACTGACCGAGGGCCCCATTGCCGGAAATACCGGAAGCACCGATCAGAAGGAAATGAGGGCGCTCAACGACGTCTGCCGGCTTGAACGTACCGTTTGTTCTAAGGTCGAGGAGCGCGGTCGCGCCGTCTTCGGGTTCACTGCGTTTGACGAGTTCGACCTCGTGATGATCATACGTATCGAAAACGACCTGAAAGGATTGTCTCGTCTCTTGCAAAATGATCGTTTCACCATCCAGAAGGGATCCGCCGTCGCGCGCAAGTGAAAAATAGATATCATTCTTCGGATCGTCCGCTTCCAGGGTGAATTCAAGAGCGCTTCCGAAAAAAGCGACGTGAAAACCGGTGGCCGTATGATAGAAGAACACCCTGTCATCCTTGGCGTGATACCTGCCGTACCATTCGATGTAATCGCCCAAAAGGTCCTCGCCTTCGAGGACCTTGATCATCGGTTCGATCGGATTTTCGTCATCATGATCGGGTTCTTTCGAACATGCCACGAGCGCGAGCGAAAGAAAGATGACGACAAGAACAAGTCGCTTCATCGATCCCTGTTTTCGTCGATGATCGCCTGACTGATCACACGTGCGACATCCTCATTGAAGATGTTCGGTATGATCCCGTTTTCATTCAAATCCTCATCTTTGACAATCCCGGCGAGTGCCTTGCAGGCCGCCACTTCCATGCGCGTGGTCACCTGTCTCACCCTCGCACTCAAGAGACCTTTGAACAATCCGGGAAAAACGAGCGCATTGTTGATCTGATTCGGTTCATCCGACAACCCGGCACCATAGATACGGGCTCCGCCTTTGAGGGCTTCTTCACGACGGATTTCGGGTGTGGGATTGGCGAGCGCGAAAACGATCGGATCGTCTCCCATATTTTTTATCATCGTCTGGTCGACGACGTTTCCAACGCTTACACCGATCAGGACATCGGCACCTTTCAAGGCATCATAGAGACTACCTTTGATCCTTCTTTCATTGGTCATGCCGGCCAGTTTTTTCTGCGCATCATTGAGCCTTCCGTCGTTTTCATCCATGATGCCGTACTTGTCGCATACGACAAGATTTCTTACGCCCAGTTCGAGCAGAAAGTTCGATATCGCGATCCCGGCACTTCCCGCGCCGTTGATGACGATCTGTGCTTTGTCGAGATCTTTTCCCACAATTTTCAAGGCATTGATCAACGCGGCTCCGCTGGCGATCGCCGTTCCATGCTGGTCATCGTGAAACACGGGAATGTCCAACGCTTCTCTGAGTCTTCTTTCGATTTCAAAACACCTGGGTGCGCTGATATCCTCGAGATTGATTCCTCCGAAAGAAGGAGAGAGATGCGTGATCGTCTTGATGATCTCTTCGGTATCCTGTGTATCGAGTACGATCGGTATGGCATCCAGACCGGCAAAACGCTTGAAAATCGCGCATTTCCCTTCCATCACGGGAATGGCCGCGAGCGGTCCGATATTCCCGAGTCCGAGTACGGCCGAGCCATCACTGATGACCGCGACCGTATTGTTCTTGGCGGTAAGATTGTAGGCTTCATCCGGGTGCTCGTTGATCCGAAGGCAGCTGCTCGCGACCCCTGGCGTATAAACAAGGGACAGATCCTTGGTGTCCTTGATGTCACAGTTGTTTTTGATGGATATCTTGCCTTTCAGTTTTCGATGCAGTTGGAGTGATTTGTCCATGATATTCATGTTGACATCGTCTCTTTCCTTGGTATTTTTAGTTCATGCCTCAAACCTCATTATACACCATGGATTCGGATCAGGGGAAAACGTTATTCGGATTCCATAGTTGTAAAACGGTATTCGAGCGGTGCGACGCTCGAATCATCGAACGTGATTTCAATACTTACACGACCGGGTCCGGTGGCGCCATAGACGAAGGTGACGGTATTCCCATCGACTTCAGCCCGTGAGTTCGATGATGTGAGCGTATAGCCTTGATTGGTCGCGTCAAGGGGCAGAATCTCGACTGAAAACGTCAAGACGGTGCCGATTTCAACTTCCGGTCTGTCATCAATGTTGTTCGGTTCCGGAAGTGTCAGAACATCTCCGGTGACGACTGCCGATTCAACGGGTACGTCCTCTTCTCCTTCGACGGTCATAAACCGATATTCGAGTGGTGCGACACCACTGTCATCGAATACGATGTCAATGCTGACTTTGCCCGGTCCCGTATTGCCGTAGACGAAGGTTACGGTGTTTCCATCGGCTTCGGCCCGTGAATTCGATGTCGAGACCGTATAACCCGGATTGGTCGCGTTAAGGGGCAGAATCTCGATTGTCAACGTCAGGACGGTGCCGATCTCAACTTCCGGTCTGTCATCGATGTTGTTGGCTTCCGGAAGTGTCAGAACATCTCCGGTGACGACTGCCGATTCGATCGGAATGTCCTCTTCTCCTTCTACGGTCTGGAATCGGTATTCGAGCGGTGCGACACTCGTATCGGCGAATGTCACGGTAATACTTACAAAGCCCGGCCCGGTATTCCCATAGACGAAGGTCGCGGTATCGCCATCGACTTCAGCGCGTGAGTTCGATGATGAGAGCATGTAGTTTTGATTCGATGCGTCTTCCGGCAGGATCTCGATCGTGAACGTCAAGAGTGTTCCGATCTCGACTTCCGGTCTGTCATCGGCGTTATTGGGCTCGGGCAATTCCATCGCATCACCGGTGACGACGACCGATTCGATCGGAATGTCCTGTTCGACTTCGATCGTTTCAAACCGATATTCGCGCGCTTCGAGACTGCTGTCCTCGAAGGAAACGGTGATGCTGACTCGACCCGGTCCGGTATTTCCATAGAGGAAGATGACGGTATTTCCATCGACTTCCGCGCGTGAGTTCGAAGACGAGATGCTGTAGCCCTTGTATTCGGCTTCTTCCGGCAACAGGTCGACGGTCAGCGTCATGATCGTTCCGATCGCGACATCGAGCCTGTCATCGGCGTTGTTTTCTTGCGGGAGTTCCAAGACATCCGCGGTGACCTGGACGGTTTCGACTTTGACATAGTCCTCGACCGTGACGTCGATCGTATCGGTGTGTCCACCGTCTCTGGTCGTGACCGTCACGGTAGCCGTACCGGCACCGACGCCCTTGATGAGACCTTCGGAAAGAATTTCCACGACCGATTCATCACTCGATTCCCACGTCGTATACGGATCCGGAGCATGTGCCGGAGAAAGAACGTATTCGATCGTTTCGGTTACGCCGAATGGCAAAACGATCGATTCCAGCGTGATATCGACACCTGTCACACTGCCTTGTTGCCACAGAAGGACACCGCTTTCGGCGAACTTGCCACCGACTTTCGCGTAATCATCGGAATCGAAATCAGGCAACATCGGAGTCTCATAGTCACCGGGTTCCCAGGCTTCGTCCGTGCTCGGATTGAGGAGTCTCTTGAAGAAAACGGTCGCTTCATCGAAGCC
>JAGYNT010000089.1 GCA_018399615.1 Acholeplasmataceae bacterium | reverse complement strand
ATGTTCTGCGGGTCAAGACGTTGGGAAATGATCTTGATCTTCTCGATTCCGACTATTCCGAACCGATCGACTACGTCCACCGAATCAACATGATCGATACGAGACGATTGTCGGATGATGGCTTGATCGCGTGGAAAGGTCGTGTTCAACAGGCCGAGGATCGCGTCGATTTCGATCATACCGCTTCCGGATTCCAAGTCACGTTTTATGGAACATCCCTTTCGGCGATTCTTTCGACCGATATGCCGGATGATGCGCAGTACCGTCCGTATCTCAGCCTGATGGTAGACGGTCAGGACGATCCTTTGAAAGCCGATGTCTTTTTCCTCGATCGGCTGAAGGGCTCCTATCCGCTTGTCGCCGATCTCGAACCGGGATATCACGACGTTACGCTCTACAAGAGAAGTGAAGCGATATCGTCCGAAACCTCGCTTATGAGACTTGTGACCGACGGATTCTTCGTCGAACCGAATACCGAAGACCGTCCTTTGATCGTCGTCTATGGCGATTCGCTCACAACCGGATACGGAAATGTCGACAGCTTCGCCTTCGACCCATACGAAACGAGAAGCCAGGACGGACTGCTGACATATGCCGCTCTTGCCGCCCGCATGGTCGATGCCGACCTCGAGGTGGTTGCCGTCAGTGGAATCGGGATGTCTTGCGGTTTTCGCGAATACGTGATGCCGGAGATCTATGATCGTATCACGCCCGATGAGCCTCTGACTTGGGATTTTTCGCGGCACGTACCCGATCTCGTCATCATTTCGCTCGGGGCGAATGACAACAGCGTAATCAACGTGCAGTCGGAAGAAGAACGACAACGTGCTCTGGTACGGTTCAAAGCGGACTATCGACAATTCGTCATGACGCTCAGAGATCGTCATCCGGATGTCCCGATCGCGTTGATCACGATCGATACGGGGCAGAATCTCGTGAAGCCGAAAATCATCGAACTCGCCGAAGAACTCGACCAGGATGACGTTCACCATGTTCCGCTTACGACGATTTCATTTACCGATGGTCTCGGTGCCGGATTTCATCCGACCTATCGGACGCACATCCGGCAAGCCGATCTTCTTGCGGCTGCGCTTTCCGATGTGTTCGGTTTCGAGGTCATACGTGAAAATATCGAGCCATAGGCGAACTCAACGTATTCAAACGAAACATGCCATGTGCTCATGCATGTTCACGGGAATGATTTCGCGGATTCGCTTGAGGAGGTGAAACGATGAAAAAACATGCCGCCAAACTCTTTCATACGCTCAAGTTCAACATAAGGCCACTTCTTTATTTTGAGTTTTTGTATCGGATCTTCGGTCTTTTCATCGTGTTCCCTTTTTTTACTGTGCTTTTCTATCTGTCGATTCCTCTTGCCGGATACGATTACGTGACCAACGTTCAAATCGTCGACTATGTTTTCAAGCCCACGACGATGCTCATTCTGTTGCTGATGCTGATCGTTCTGGGCATCTATGTCGTCATTGAAATGTGTTTTTTGAACGTGCTCTTCCATTTTTCCCTGATCGAGGAAAAAGTGACGCTCAGAGATCTCCTCGGTATCGGAACCAGGACCGTTCTGCGTCTCGCAAAGCGGTACAAAATCGTGTCGATCGTCCCGGCGATCATATTGTTCGTCACGATCGAACTCGCCCACGTTTCGCAGCTCGCAACCTTCATGAAAATACCCGATTATGTCTTTGACTACATCGAATCGCTCGCGTGGTTTCCTTACCTTCTCGGAGTCTCGATTCCGGTTTTGATCGTTCTTTTCCTGGAATCGGTTTATGCCAATCATCTCATGATCTTCGATCACGTGTCTTTTCGAAGTCTTATGAAAGGTCACCGGATGATGTTGAAAGGATCGCGGATCAGACTTGTTTTCGAGTTCGTCGTGCTCAATGTTCTTTTGAACATCGTCTTCTTTCTCTTTTACGGTCTGTCCATCATGCTCGTAGCCGGATTCATCGCTTTGACAAGGGGACAGACCGTCGTATTGGCTTATCTCCTGACGGCACTGCACAGCATCTATGTCATCGTCGGTTTCGTTTCGACCATGTTGCTGTTTCCGATCAACTTCGCCTTGATCAGCGTTTGGTTTCATGAGAAGAGAATCGGCGATTTTCGCAAAGTGTTCGATCTGCCTCATGTCCTTCGCCGAATCAGACTTCCTTTCCGTCCGAAAGTTTTCAAACGTACGATCATCTTTTTCGCCTTTGTTCTCGTGTTCGTAAACGGAGTCACCGTCTACGCCTGGATCAACGAGGCGAGAGCTCCCGTTCAGATTCTCAATTATCCCCGGATCATCGCCCATCGGGGATCATCGGAGGCAGCACCGGAAAACACCCTATCGGCAATCGAACTGGGACTCGAGGAAGGCGCGGACGCGATCGAGTTCGATGTGCGTCTGACCAAAGACGGCGTGCCCGTTCTCATGCATGATCGGACGTTGTTGCGTACGACGGATGCAAGGGATGTGATCTATGTCGAGGATGTGACCTATCAGGAACTCATCGATCGGGATGCCGGTAGTTGGCATTCCGAACAATACGCAGGCGAGCGCGTCCCCACACTTGAAGAAGCCTTGCTTCTGATTCAAGGTCGGGCGAAAGCTTATGTCGAACTGAAAGTGGAGAGCGACGTGCTCGAATCCGAGGTCATCCGTCTGATCGAGACATACGATCTGATCGATGAAGTGAACGTCCTGTCTTTCAAAAGTCGACAACTCAGACGCATCAAAGCCTTGAACGAAGACGTGGAAACGACGCTTCTGATGAGTGCCTTCCTGGGTGACGTCGGTGTTCTTGTCGACTATGAGCACGTCGATCATTTCGCATTCGATATTCGTTTCGCCTTGGACAATCAGTCGATCATTCAGACGCTGCAGGAAGAAAACCGGACGGTCTACGTCTACACGGCCAATACGATCACCTATATCGAACGGGCGACCGAACTCGGTGTTGACGGGATCATCACCGATCGCGTCATCACGGCTCGCGAGGCTTCCTATGGGATGAAAGTCAGCGAGGGCCTGACGCGTCTGCTTGAAGAACTGTTCCGCATATGAAAAAGGACGAACGCATGTTCGTCACCGCTGTGTGGATGGGATTTCCTAAATACGACCCACGCAGTCATGGGAGGTTTTCATGAAAAAGTGTTTGTTGGTTATCGATTATCAAAAGGACTTCGTGACGGGTGCCTTGGGGTTTCAAAAGGCCGAAACACTGGCTTTGGGCATCAGTTACATGATCAAGGATTTCAAACGTCAGGGTCATGATGTCATCTACACGTTCGACACGCATGACGAGAACTATCTTGAGACGCAAGAAGGAAAGAGACTTCCGATCGAACACTGCATCAAGGGGAGTGACGGTCATCGTCTGGATTCCCACATCGAGGCGTTGAAAACGGATGAAGACATGGCTTTTGAAAAGGGGGCTTTCGGATCACTCGAACTCGGGACGTATCTCAGGAAGAAGGGCTACGATGTGATCGAATGCGTCGGTTTGGTGACCAATATGTGCGTGCTTTCGAACGCGGTCATCGCGAAGGCGGCCCTCCCCGAGGCGCGGATCATCATCCACCAGGATCTCTGTGCGAGTTTCGACGACGCGCTTCATGAGGCAGCCATCAAGACGATGGCGAGCATGCACATGGATATC
>JAGYNT010000088.1 GCA_018399615.1 Acholeplasmataceae bacterium | reverse complement strand
AGGGATGGCGGACAAAGAAGTCATCCGGGCCGCGGGTCGTTATACCGTCTTCGGACGTGTTTCTCCCCAGCAGAAAAAGCTCTTGATCGAATCACTTAAAAACAACGGACGAACCGTCGCGATGACGGGTGACGGTGTCAACGACATTCTCGCTCTCAAAGAGGCGGACACGTCGATCGCCATGGCTTCGGGCAGTGAGGCGGCGAGAAACGTCTCCCACCTCGTCTTGCTGGACTCGAACTTCTCGTCGATGCCGAAAGTCGTCAGCGAAGGTAGACGGGTCATCAACAATGTCCAACGCGTTTCGACGCTCTTTCTGACGAAAACGATCTTTTCCTTCCTGTTGGCGATCATCGCGATCGTCAGACAGGGGGTTTATCCGATTCAACCGAATCAACTCATTCTGATCGACTATTTCGTCATCGGGATCCCGTCCTTCATTCTCGCGCTCGAACCGAACAGCAGACTCGTCAAGGGACGCTTCCTGTTGAACATCATCAAAGCGGCCCTGCCGGGAGCTCTGGTCGTCATGATCAACAGCCTCGTCGTCTTCGCGTTCGCTTCCGTGCTCGACATGGGGCAGATCGAGATCTCGACGATTATCGTCATCTCGGCGACCGTGACCTCGCTTGCCGTCCTCTACCGGATCTCGACCCCGTTCAATACGATGAGGCGCGTCCTCTTCGTTCTGATGGTGGCTTTCGTCTTCTCGGCGATCGTCTTCATTCCCCAGTTCTTCAACTTCGCGCCACTCTACCGACAGGACTTCTATCCGATCGAACCGTTGACCGTTCCGCAGATCCTTCTGTTGGTGGTCATCGCACAAGCGACTTTCCCGCTCATCTATTTCATGAGCAACATCTACGGATGGATGAGAAAAGCGATCAAGCTTTTCGTGAATAAAGTCGCTGATTTGCAGTGATTATGGACTAAAAAGGGCGCATCGCGCCCTTTCGTCACTTTTTTTTCCAATCTGATTGGATTTCGAACAGGCACGTGTCGTATCCTGTGCGTGGAGGGATAAATCATGATCATTTACGGTAAAAACGTCATCAGGGAAGCGATCTATGCCAAACGGAATATCGTTCGACTCTACCTCGACAACAAGTTTTCCGACAGGCAGACGCTCGTCTTTCTGAAAGAGAACGGCATCACGTATGACAAAGTCTCGAAGGGACGCTTGAACGAACTGACGGACAAGGCGAATCATCAGGGAATCGTCGCCGAAGTCGAGGCCTATGCCTACGTCGAGCTCGACGACGTCCTTTCGAAAGAGGACGGACAGCGTTTCATCATTCTCGATGGCGTGGAAGATCCGCATAACCTCGGGGCGATCATGCGTACGGCCGAAGCGACGAAGCTGGATGCCATCATCGTCGGCAGGAGACACAGCGCTCCGCTGTCGGCGACGGTCGCGAAGGTTTCATCGGGGGCGATCGAACACGTTCCCGTGGCGCTCGTGACAAACATCAACCAGGCGATCCAAAGGCTGCGGGATACGGGCGTTCTCGTCGTCGGTACCGACGACAAGGCGACGGTCGACTATCGTGCGATCGATCGCACGCGTTCGCTCGCCATCGTCCTCGGCAATGAGGGCGAGGGCATTCGGCCTTTGGTCAAAAGGAACTGCGATCTGCTCGTCAGGATTCCCATGCGCGGCAAGATCAACTCCTTGAACGTCAGCGTCGCCGCGGCACTCATGATGTATGCGGTGCTCAAGGATTAGGATGTAACGATGATCTTCGTCATGAATGACTACGAACTGATTTATCTCATCCGTCAACATGACCAGACCGCGTTTCATTACCTGACAAAGAAGTACAGTCGTCTGATCTGGAAGAACGTCCACCTCCTGAATCTCGGCAGTCAGGACAGCGAGGACTTCTACCAGGAAGGACTGATGATGCTCGTGAAAGCCGTCAATACGTTCAATGAACGATACAACAAGACGTTCACGCGCTATTTCGAAATGATTCTCAAACGCAAGTTCTATGTGTTGAAACGGCGTCTCCCCGACTACGTCCTCTATGACAACTTCGACTTCCAGAAAGGCGTGACCTTTATCGAAGAACAGGCACCGGAGATCAGGTTTCAAAGCGAGATCGAACAGATCGTCTACGAGGATTACTTCATTGCCGGGCATCCGGTCCAGAAAATCGCCCTCAAGACGGGGTTCGACCGGAAAAAGATTTACAACACGATTTTTCGTGTCCGTAAAAAACTGAAAAGTGTGTTATAATGATTTTTGATAGTTGACTAAGTCATTCATAAGTGTTAAAATACATTTGCGAATGACCACAGAGGTGGTTTTTTAATGCGCGAAAAAGTAATTCTCGTGTGCACGAAATGTCTCAGCAGGAACTACACGACGACCAAGAACAGACAGACACAGAAGAAACGCATCGAAGTCAACAAATATTGTCCCCGCTGTAACCAGCATACCCTGCACAAGGAAAGCAAATAGGAGGATCTCCATGGCGATCAAGGAAAAGAAAAGACCAGAAGAAGAAAAAAGTAAATTATTGGAAGTTTTGACGACCGAATACAAGTGGGAAAATCTCTTGTTGGGAATACTCGCGACCCTTTCGGGTGCGCTCTCACTCATGATCATCAGCGGGAATACGCTCCTGCAGATCAATGAGGATTTCCCGGTACTCGGACAGGAACCGAACGGTTTGATTTTCGCGTGGGTGCTCTTCGCGATATCCGTCTTCGGACTCATTCTCGTCGTTTACCCGTTCTTTTTGCCGGCACTTCCGGAACTCAAAAAGATTTCGTGGCCGACGCGTTCGAAGTTCATCGATGCCTCTGTTCGCGTTTTGATCTTCCTGTTCATCCTGACAGGCGTCATCCTCGTCTACAACATCCTGATCCTACGTCTTCTCGGTGGGATTCTATGACCCAGGGCGTTCGATGGTATATCATTCAAACCTATTCGGGTTATGAAAATGCCGTCAAACAGGATTTGCAGCGCCGCGTGGAAAGCATGGGAATGAGCGAATATATCTTTCGCATCATCGTCCCGGAAGAAACGGTCATTGAAAAGAAGGCCGATGGCAAAGAAAAGGAAAAGGTCAAGCAACTTTTTCCCGGTTATGTCTTCGTCGAGATGATCGTTACGGATGAGTCGTGGTTCGTCGTCAGAAATACCCCGCGCGTTACCGGATTTCTCGGTTCGAGCGGAGGCGGAACGAAGCCCGTTCCGCTGGCACCGGATGAAATCAACCAGATTCTGCTCAAGATCGGTGTCATCAGCAAGCCGACCTATGACCATCTGCTCGACCAACGCGTGGAAGTGCTCACGGGCGCTTACTCCGGTTTGAAAGGTATCGTATCCGAAGTGGATAACGATCAGGAAAAGATCGTTGTCGAGATCGATTTCTTCGGTCGCGCCACACCGACCGAAGTGGATGCTACGGAAGTGAAAATCATTAGTGAATGAACAACCCGTCCGGGTTGTTTTTTTATGTTTACAATGTTAATAAAAGATAATTACTAAAGCAAATGTCATGCGTAGGCGGCATCTTCATGATACAATATGAGCGAATCGATCAAGGAGGTTTTACACATATGAAAATCGAATTATGGTCGGATTTCGCTTGTCCGTTCTGCTATATCGGAAAGAAACGGTTCGAGCAGGCATTGAGCGAATTCGAAAACAGGGACAAGGTCGAGGTTTCCTACAAAGCCTATCAACTCAATCCGAATGCAAAGAAGACAATGGAAGGCACGGCTGCCGAAGCTTTCGCCAAAGGCCACGGCATGAACGCAAAGCAGGCCGAAGAGCGTTTCAGGATGTTTACGGAGAACGCCAAGACGG
>JAGYNT010000087.1 GCA_018399615.1 Acholeplasmataceae bacterium | reverse complement strand
TGGCGTCCACAAAGGGGAGATCGTCTTCAACGACCGATCGATTTCGACATATCACGCCAAAACGTGGGACGATATTCGAAACGAATCGGTCGGATACGTCTTTCAAAACTACAATCTGTTACCCGACTTGTCGGTATTCGACAATATCGCTTTCGTGCTCAAGATGATCGGAATCAACGATGAGAAAGTCATTGAAGAACGGGTGCACTACATTTTGCATGCGCTCAGCATGTATCCTTACAGAAAGAAGAAGGCACTGCAGCTTTCGGGTGGTCAACAACAGCGGGTCGCGATCGCACGGGCGCTCGTCAAAAACCCCGAGGTCATTATCGCCGATGAGCCGACCGGCAACCTCGACAGTCGGAACACGCTTGAAATCATGAATATCATCAAGGCGATCTCAAAAGAGAAACTCGTTGTTCTCGTGACGCACGAGAAGGAACTCGCCGATTTTTATGGGGATCGAATCATTGAAATCATCGATGGAAAGATTGTCGACGACCGGGAAAACAGCGGCGCCGACGATCACAGCATGGGATCAGACGATACGATCTATCTGAAGGACTTGAACCAAGTCACGGAAATCGAAGACCATGCCTTCAAGGCGACGCTCTATTCCGACCAGCATGACCATGAAGATCCGGTTTCGATCCGACTGATCGTCAAGAACCGGACGCTTTATCTCGACGTCGATACGTCGATCCGGAAAGTCAAACTCGTCGATGATTCGGCGGGGGTCACGATTCGGGATGAGGCCTATAAGAAGAAGAGCCGAGAAGAACTGATCGAAACGAGTTTCGAACTCGATTCCCTGGACAATAAGGACGTAAAACGGGAACGGAAGATCATGGTATCGATCAAACATACGCTCTTCATGGCGGCAGCCAAGTTCTTAAGAACAACCAGAAAAGGAAAGATCATGCTCTTCAGTTTCATGGTCGCCGGAGCGGTCATCGCCTTTACGATCGCGACTCTGGCAACCGTTCTGATCGTCAAACCGGAACCCTACATGAGCATCGGCCAAGGATATGTCTCGCTTCAAAGAAAAGAGATGAACGATCGTCCGACTTATCAGGAATTGACAGATTATCGACGAGCCGATGACGAGGACTTCTACATCAACACGTTTTCTTCGGCCCAGATTCACTTCTTGTCGCCATCGATGGAACGAACCGGTCTGTCGATGTATGGAAACATCGATCTGATCGACCACGTTCGTGAAAAGGATCTTGTCGCCGGCAGAATGCCGACGGAAAAGTCGGAAGTGCTCATAACGAGTCGAGTCGCGGAAGAGCTGACGAAAAGCAGCGACGGCCAGGAAGAAGGGATCTGGACATTCGAACATATCTTCTATGAAAAAACCGATCTGAACGGCCAGGAAATGCGTGTCGTCGGTATCGTCGATCGCGAGATTTCACTGTTCTATCTCGATCGTGATTTCGCGAATCTCGCTTTTGGCACCTCCTGGTCATTCGACCAGAGTTCCGAGACGTACATGACCAGACCCATCGCGTTTTTCGATTCGGATTCGCCTACTCGAGGTGACTTGCCGGAACCCGGTGAAGTCCTGATCTCGGATTTCACTTACATGCTTCATTTCAGTGGATTAGGGGACTGGCCGCTCGAAGTCGACGGACTCGATTACGCCATCAGCGGAACATTCGCACTGACCCCGAAGAAGCCCAGACGGTCTACATGCATTCAAGCGATCTTGAAGCCTTGCGCTTTCCGACTCTTAATCAGCGCCTTCGTCTACAGCAATGATCCTGAAACGCTTGTCGATGAACTTTCGGTTGAAGGATACATCGCCTACGATGTCATCAAAACGCCTATGAGAATGCGAACTGGAAAACCAGCTCGTCATTTTGTCCACAGTCGGTGTATCCGCTTTGTTGCTTGCCCGCTTTGCTCGGTTTCTATTTCGTCATCCGTTCATCCTTGATTTCGCGGATCTATGAGGTGAGCGTTCACTGAATGCCGGGCGCACACAAGAAAGACATTTTCGTTTCCTTCCTGGATCGAGATCCTCTTCCTGACAACGATCTCGACCCTAGTCGGGTACGTGCTCGCGACGATCGCCTTATCGAGGTTGCAGGGAAGGTCCGCTCGGTGAGCTTAATTCTTCCAGGTCACGCCGCTTGCCGTCGTTGCCGGAGTCGTTCCTGCCTCTACCTCATGAATGTCCTTGCCGGACTCTTTCCCGTATTCATGCTGTTACGCAGGACACCGGCACAGATTCCGCTCAATACGATATCTGATAAGAAACGTCCCTTGCTCAGACGAGCAGGGACGCGTGTTTTTCAAAGAAATGTCGTTATATCATCGATCGGTAGACGGCGGACGCATATCCGTCTTCCGCTCGCTTCCGATCGAAACGATCAATACGGGACGGTAGCGTGTTTCATCGAGACCGAGAACTCTCTATGATCCGATCATGATCGAATCCGCCGGATCGGGCACGTATCGTATCCGTGTTCTCGGGCAATGTGCATGGAGCTGCACGCGACGAGTCCACAATCAACACTGTCGCTTTCTCGATTCTTTTCCGAAGAGAGAGTCGGAACCATTTGAAATGCTTCGCATTTGTTTGTCCCGAACATCCCTCGGGCATGACATTTCCTTCATAGGCCATGTCATAGATTTTTTCGGCGTAATCGTATTTCTTCAAGTCCGTGTTGATCAGAATCATCGCTGACGACGTTTCGAGTTGCGTTCTATTGTTCGACAGGGCTTTCTCGAGTTTCTTTTTGCCTTTTTCGGATTCCACGACGACGAAACGCCAGGGCTGCATGTTCATCGAGGAGGGAGCGCGTGTCGCTTTCTTCAGAATCTCATTCATTTCCCCACGACTGATTTTCACGGACGGGTCGTAGACACGAATCGAACGTCGTTTTTCCAGATCTACCATGGTGAATCACTCCTTTATCGGTTTCGATTATACCATTATATGAGAATATGTGAAATGAATGTGCTGCCCGTTTTATGGTATAATTTTCTCATGAGGGGTGATTAATATGAAAACAAAGTTCATCTTGGTCAGACACGGTGAGCCACGCTACGACGAAGTCATCGAGAAGGGTTACGTGGGCATGGGTTATGACCTTGGGAAGCTCAGTGAAAACGGCGTCAGACAAGCCGAGGAAAGAGCAAAAGACCCGTTACTCAAGGATGCCGAGATCATCATCTCATCGCCTTACACCAGGGCTTTGCAGACGGCGGCGATCATTTCCCGGTTGACAGATATTCCCTTGACGGTCGAAAACGATCTGCATGAATGGATGCCGGATACGACGTTTCTTTTCGATCAGGACGCCAACGATTCCTTTCAGGAGTATCTTTCCGCACATGGAATACGCAATGTCTCGCACCGCTATCGCTGGGAGTCCTATCCCGACTTGAAAAAGCGGGTGCAACTGACGCTGATCAAATACAAGAACTACAAGAAGGTCATCGTCGTATGCCACGGTATCGTCATGTCCGCGCTCACGCGTTTCGATGATGTCATCGAACATTGCGGTGTCCGCGAGGTCAAGCTTTAGTGGATACGGACAAATTGCTCGCTTGGTATCATCAAAACAAGCGTGATCTGACCTTTCGAAAAACGAGAAATCCATATCATATCTGGGTAAGCGAAACGATGCTTCAACAGACTCAAGTTGACACCGTCTTACCCTTTTTTGAGCGCTTCATCACGCGTTATCCGGATATCGAAACACTTGCTCGCTCTGCACTTGAAGACGTCTTGAAAACGGTTGAAGGGATCGGGTATTATCGGCGATTTCGGCTTCTTCACCAGGCGTCTGAAATCATCCTTGAAAAGCATGACGGCATGTTTCCCAGGACGTATGATGCGAT
>JAGYNT010000086.1 GCA_018399615.1 Acholeplasmataceae bacterium | reverse complement strand
AGACCGCACGGTATTCTTCTGGTTACGGGTCCGACGGGAAGTGGGAAATCAACGACACTCTATACGTTTCTGAGGGAGTTGAATAAGGGTAATATCAACATTACGACCGTTGAAGACCCGGTTGAAAACCAGATCAAGGGAATCAATCAGGTTCAGGTCAACCCCAAAGCGAATTTGACCTTCGGTTTGGCATTGCGGTCGATTCTTCGACAGGACCCGAATGTCATCATGCTTGGAGAGATCCGTGACGAGGAAACCGCCCAAATGGCGATCCGGGCGGCGATTACCGGTCACTTGGTTCTCTCGACATTGCATACGAACGATGCGCTCGGGACCATTAGTCGACTTACCGACATGGGCGTTCCGAGATATCTCGTCGCGGACGCCATGATCGGATCGATTGCCCAGCGTCTGGTCCGAAAGCTTTGTACCGAGTGCCGTATCAAAGATGTTACGAATCCGGCTGAAATGAAACGTCTGCATATCAGCGAACCGGCTGAAATCTACCGACCCAACGGGTGTTCGGCCTGTAATCAGACAGGATATCGAGGAAGGACCGCGGTCTTCGAAATCATGGTGATTGATCGGAAGATGCGCGAATTTCTCGAATCGGGCGATCACAGTACGGAGGAATTACGTACTATGGCAAAAACGAGAGGGATGAAGTTCCTCCTTGACAGTTGTCAGAAGCAAGTTCTACTCGGTACGACATCGATTGAAGAATTCGACGCACTGGTTGATATTGCTGAGCAGGATGTTATCGAGTTTCCCAAAGAATAGAACGCGTTGTCGTCAAAGACATCAACGGATTGGAAGGTTTTAATATGACTATGAGAAGATTGTTCATAAGTGGAATCGTTTTGTTTCTGGTGTCCGCCCTATTTGCATGCGAGACATCAGGCAGTGTCGTTTCAATTGCGGTTGATTCTTCGACCGTACCGGAATCCGCGATGCTCGGTTCCTTTGATGTCGAAGAATTGATACTCGAAGTCGAGTATTCCACCGGTGAGACAAACCGAATTTCGTTGTCGGAAAATATGCTGGACGAATCCGATCTTGCCAAGCTTGGAGAAGTCGGAACACATACGGTCACGGTCAATTATCGAGGTGTTTCGACATCGTTTGTCATAACGCTTGATCCTGATGATTCGGATCAGGCGATGCGAGCGATCCATCAACTCGCATTGGAAGCGGAGGCGACCACGCTCACATATGATGAATGGCTTGAATCGGTGAAAGGCGAAAGAGGTGCGGATGGTCGAGAAATCAATTTGCGTGTCGCAAATGGCAGTCTTCAATGGCAGTATGAGGATGAAACGGACTGGCGGACGCTCTATGACTTACGGACTTTGACAGGTCCGGAAGGTGAAGACGGATCCCAGGTCGTTTTTCAAGTTTCCGAAACGCACATCGAGTGGCGATATGACGATGAAACGGAATGGAATGAACTCGTCGAACTCGATATGCTGATGGGAGCGAACGGGAAAGACGTATCCTTGAGGGTGTCCGAGGGACATATCCAGTGGCAACTTATTGGAGACGATACGTGGATGAATCTGATCGAACTCGCAACACTTGCCGGACCCACCGGTCAAGATGGAGAAGACGGACGCGAAGTCGCATTCCAAGTTGATGGAGGATATATCCAATGGCAATATGCCGGGGACTCGGTATGGATCGATCTCATCTCGCTTGAATCGCTAGCGCAAACGGGCGGACAGGATGGACGCGAAGTCACATTCCAAGTTTCCGAAGGCTACATCCAGTGGCAATACACAGGTGATACGACGTGGACCAATCTCGTCGAACTCGCAACACTTGTCGGCCCCGCCGGGTCTGACGGACAAGATGGAGAAGACGGTGAGGACGGACGCGAAGTCACATTCCAGGTCGCCGGAGGCTACATTCAGTGGCAATACTCCGGAGACACGACATGGACGAATCTGATCGAACTCGCATCACTCGTCGGACCCTCCGGGTCTGACGGGCAAGATGGAATCGGTATTGTTTCGACTGAGATCAATGACCTCGGTGAAGTCATCATTACATATTCCGATGGTGAAAGTGTCAACATTGGAAAAATCTACGATGTTCACATCGTCCAGATCAAAGATATCCAGGGCCATGTCATCGATGTGCAACGCGTTATTCACGGGTTCGATGCCGATGAACCGACTCCACCTTCTGTTCCGGGTTACACGTTTGTCGAATGGGACGACACCTTTGAGAATATCCTCGCCGACAAAGTGATCACGGCCGTATATGAACCCGAGTTGTTGACCATTACCTTTGATACGGGAGGGTGCGTGACAGTCGAACCGCTCAGTGGTATTCCGTATGGAACGACCGTGACTCTGCCGTTGCCCGAATGTGAAGGGTTCGTTTTCGATGGATGGTATTTGGGAAATACGGTCAACGATGCCCATTTTACCAATTCGACCATCATATATGAGAATTTGACAGTCTATGCTCGATGGATCAGTCAAGTCGTAACCGTCGAATTCGTTGATTATGATGATACGATCCTCACGATTGTCGACGTGCTTGCCGGATCCGATGTTCTGACTCCAAGTGATCCGACACGCGAAGGGTACGTTTTCCTAGGCTGGGATACGCCGACATCGAACATCGTTTCTGATACCGTGATTCGGGCCCAATATGAAATCGCGTCCTACACGATTTCATACGTGGTTGATGAAACGACGACACTCGGTCCGGAGACCTATGAATACAATCAGGTCATCGTTTTGCCGGATTCGCCGGGAAAAGAAGGATTCATTTTTAACGGATGGTTCGAAGACCCGCAGTACGAACAACCGCTCTCATATACTCATATGCCGGCAAGCGACCTGATCCTCTATGCTCTCTGGGTACCCGAACTCGATATCAGTGGACCGAATGCGTTGTATTTCGAGTTGATTGAAGAAAGCGAAGATACTTTGACACTGGCATTCCGGGTAGGTGGAGAAGTCGGATTGATCGGATATGACATTCACATATATTATGACGAGGAAGTGTTGCAGGTCGTATCGTATCAAAACGGTTTGCCGAACTTTGTCAATATCAACCAGTCCGGAAAGATCCTCTTCAACTTTGTTGATTTTGGACAGAGAATCACGAATGACTCTCTATTGATCACGTTCACATTCGAACGAATCGAAAACGTTTCATCGGTCATTTCAATCGATGTCATCGATATGATCGACCGAAACATCGAAGACGTGATCATCGACGCGGATTACTCCACGAACGATTATCACATCCGTTGAAAAATCAGATTGAGCTTTGAATCTTATTGAAAAGATCGGGCAAAAAGGAATTTCCATGCGTTTAACCGCATGTAGAACAATAATTAGAAATTGAAGGGAGAACACATGAAAAAATCAATCATATTATGTGTGGCGGCGATCCTGCTATTGCTGGCTACGACAACTGCGACATACGCGGAGGACCCAAGATTGACGGTAGTCAATAGCGGTCCTGAGTTTGTCGCACCTGATGCGGAGTTCGACATATTAGTCGGAGTGGAACATGCCGAGGACATCGTTGGATTTCAGATGAAAATCCACTATGATTCAACTCAGTTTGAATTGATTGAGATCGTTCAATCGGGTGATTTGGCGGCGACGCTGAATCAGACTTCTGACGAGACCACCGGCACAATCACGGTAAACTATCTGGACATTAACAATACAATTGCTGGTGCCGAGGATTTGTTCACCATCACGTTCAAAGCCGCTTCTGATGTTACTGAAGGGCCACATACGGTTCTTTGGGAATCGATGGAGTATACCAATGAGTTCGTAAGTTGGGATGGCATATCCGATCCTGAAAAAATCTCGAGCGATGGGTTTGACTTC
>JAGYNT010000085.1 GCA_018399615.1 Acholeplasmataceae bacterium | reverse complement strand
TCCACGCCAAGTGGCAGATCAATCAGTATACCATCACGTTCGATTCCAAACAAGGTACTCCGGTTTCAAGCATCACGCAGGACTACGATACCGACCTCAGCGAGCCCGGAGACTCGGATCGAACGGGCTACATATTTATGGGGTGGTATGTGAGCGATACGTTCGATCACGCCGACCATCTTCAAGTCGGACACACCGATATGGCATATCAGGCCGGCATAGCCGACTTGGTTGGGTTCCGTATCGTGAGAATGCCATAATCCGAGAAATGCCTTTAACGAAGTCCGGTAAAGCGAATAAACACGCGTGTGAATCGGCAGTGCCGATCAGCGTGTTTTTTCATGTATGACGTTGAACAAGACACTCTTTTTATCCGGGAAGTCATACCAAAAAAGCACGTGAGTTCTGATCAATTGGGCGAATAAACAACAAGAAAGCCATAATTGAGGTATAATAAAGACAATACACAATCAATCGATTCAGACACTATGCGTCATTATAAACCGTTTCGACTTTCTTCTCACAGTACGATCTCTTTTCAATCCACGGACCATGGATTATCAGGAGATTTCTTTTCATTTTGATCAGGACAAACCATAACCGGTCGATCATACGTCGACAGACCGATCAAGGAGTTCTCAAATGAAGATGAATATCAAGCTTAATCATGTCTCGATTCGAGCGCGGATCATTCTCATTTTCATCGTTCTGATTTCCATTACCTTGACGATTTTGGGCATCGTTCTCTTTTCGAGTTGGATTCGCTCCGCGCATGAAGTTACGCTCGAGAACTCGAAAAGATCGAATGAGGAAGCCTCTCTCGATGTTCAAGGGTTTTTGGACAATCCCCTCGAACTGAATGAACTGCATGCCCACCTGATCGCTCATGGCTATGTCGACATCGAGGAAGAGGAAGAAAGAGAACGTTTCTTCGTCCTATCCCTGGAAACCTATGATGCGCAAGTATACAGTTTCAGTTTCGGTACCGCGGATGGTGCGTATTACGGTGCCAGAAGAAACGAAGATGGTGTCGTCGAGATCATGAGAAACAATGAGGATACCGGGGGATATTCCTGGTATTATTCGGTGAATGATGATTTGACCGCCAACGAAAGGGTTGTCATCGCCGGAGCATTCGACCCGAGAACGAGACCGTGGTATACGGCTGCCGCCCAGACGGGCGGAACCGTCTTTTCACCGGTTTACGAGCATTTCATCATGGAGGATCTGACCGTTTCGCTGGCGACGCCGATCTATGATAGCGACGGTGGACTGCTAGGTGTCCTCGGAACGCACATGGTCCTATCCGGCATCGATTCGTTTCTTGAACAAATCTTGGAAAAAAGCGATGGAGCGGGCGTCATCTTCGATCGAAACAACAAGGAACTGATCGCCAATTCCATCGGCGTGGACAATTACACGATTTCAGAAGACGATTCCATCGCTCGACCGACGGTCGACACGGTGTCCGATCGCGGATTCGATCGGGCATATCGTCATTACGTCGAACATCAGGAGACGAGTTTCGAACTGAACATCGATGGAACGAGCCATTACTATACGATCAGTGAAATCAGGGAAGAGGGCATCGACTGGCTCATCATCACGTCCGTCCCACAAGGACCGCTCTATGAAAACATCATGCGAAACATCTACTCGATGGTCGCCATTTTCGTTTTGTCCGTCCTGATGATGATCGCCGTCTATCAGTTGTTCATCAGGAAAGTGTTCAGGCCGATCGACGAGCTCGTCGATGTCAGTAAGGACTATGCGAGAGGCGATTTTTCCAGGCGTGCGCATATATCCGGCAATCATGAATTTTCCAAGCTTGCCGATGCGTATCACGCCATGGCCGAAAACATCGAGGGCATGGTAAACAATCTTGAAAGAACGGTTCAGGAACGGACCGAAAACCTTCAAGTGACCAATCGGGCCTTGACAGAAAGCGAACAACGCTTCAAGATCTTGCACAATGCCTCGTTCGGCGGAATCGCCGTTCACGATCAGGGGTATATTCTTGAATGCAACCAGGGGTTATCGGATCTGTCCGGTTTCACGATGGACGAACTCGTCGGTATGGACGGGCTGCTCCTGATCGCTCCGGATTATCGCGACTTCGTCATGGATCACATCAAGAGCGGGTATGAGAAACCCTATGAGGCGTACGGTATTCGGAAAAACGGGGAAATCTATCCCTTGAAGCTGGAAGCGAGAAATATTCCGTATCTTGAGAAAAAGGTGCGAGTCGTTGAATTCCGCGACATGACCGAACTCAAAAAACAGGAAAAAGAACGCAAAGAAAGTGAAAAGAGCTATCGTCTTCTTTATGAGACGATGAACCAGGGCGTCGTCTATCAGGACGAGGAAGGACGTATCACGTCATGCAATCCGGCGGCCGAACGCATACTCGGGCTCTCTTTGAATCAGATGCAGGGGAAAACCTCGATGGATCCGAATTGGAAGATGGTCGATGAAGACATGCGCGATGTTCCCGGAGAGAATCATCCGGCCATGATCGCTTTGAAGCATAAGAAAACGGTCGGACCGGTCATCCGTGGTGTGTTTCATGCCGAAAAAGGTTGTTATGTCTGGTTGAACATCATCGCGATCCCACTCTTTCTCGAAGGCGAAGAGAAACCGAATCGGGTCTACGCGACCATCGAGGATATTACCGAAAAAAGAAACGCCCACATGAAGCTGAAAGAACGGAACGCCATGATCGAAGGTCTTTTCAACAACATGAATACCGGAATCGCGATCTATCAGGTCATTCGTGACGGACAAAACGGAGAAGACTATATCATCCGCGATTTCAATGACATTTCCTTGATCTGGGAAGGCCGAAAGCGCGAGGAAGTCGTAGGCAAGGCAATCGTTGAGTTGCATCCGAATATTGAGAAGTCCGGCATTCTGGATGTTTTCAGACGTGTTTGGAAAACAGGCGAAGGAACCACGTTTCCCGTGAAGCAGTTCATCAACGGGAACTACAATCGCTGGCATGAAAACACCGTGTTCAAGTTGCCTACCGGTGAAATCGTCGCCATGTACGATGACGTGACCAAACGTATCGAAAGCCAGAAACAACTCGAAGAGTCGAGGGACATGCTGCAAACCGTCATGGATAACCTGCCGATCGGGATCGCGGTCAACACGGTTGACCCACCGATACGCTTCGAGTATATGAATGATCTCTTTCCGAGAATCTATGGCACGACACGAGAGATCCTGATGGCGCCCGGAACGTTTTTTCAAGCGGTCTATCATGACGAAGAGACACGAACACGCATCAGAGAGCGCATGGAAGGTGACGTAAGAAACGGCGGTTCTAAGACTTTTGAATGGTTGAACATACCCTTGGAAAGAGACAACCTTGAAACACGGTACGTTTCAGCTTATGGGACGCGGATACCCAACAGCAACCTCATGATCTCCATGGTCATGGATGTGACCAAACAGCAAGAGCGAGAGAGTGAGATCCTTCACATCAGCAACTACGATTATCTGACCGATATACCCAATCGTCGCTATTTTTCAGAGAACCTGAAAACGATGGATGTGCCGGAAAACTACCCCTTGGGTATTCTCATGCTCGATATCAACGGGTTGAAACTGATCAACGATTCTTTCGGTTATGAACACGGTGATGTCGCCATCAGGCATGTCGCCCGAGTCATTGAGAAAGTCGTGAGGGAAGAAGACGTTTTCGCTCGTTTGGGAGGCGATGAATTCGGAATCATCCTGCGAAACACCTCGGAAGAAGCGATGGTCGGACTTCAGGAACGAATCGATCATGACATTTTGGCGTTTTCAATTGAGAATGTCACGATATCTTTGGCAAGCGGTCACGCGATCAAGTTCGATGAAG
>JAGYNT010000084.1 GCA_018399615.1 Acholeplasmataceae bacterium | reverse complement strand
AAGCATGAGAAGGCGACGCTCGAAGGCATCACCCCGGCACAACTCGCCAGCAAAGAAGGCGATTTCATCTCGTTCGAGTTCGATGAGAATCTTCTGATCAATACGTATGCGCACATCGTCGAATCCGATATCGAAGCGACCAACGGCATGATCCACGAAGTCGATCAGGTCCTTCTTCCGGAACAGGTGGCGAACACGTTGACGGAATCCATCATCGACGATGATTTCTTCGATACGTTCAGTGACATCCTGTTCGACTCGGATCTGTTCACGGGGTTGTTGCTGACGGGACAGATCGACCTGACCGGCGATACGCAAGTCACGTTGTTCGCACCAAACGATGAAGCGTTCGATACCTTGCTTGCCACCTATGATGTCACGATCGAAAGACTGTTGGAATTTGATCGGATCGATGAAATACTTCTCAACCACCTGATCGTCGAGTCCTACAGTCTGAATGACTTCTACCTTGTCGCACCGACTACGGTGACTTCCGCTGCGGGAGAAGACCTTGCGGTCACGGTCATCGAGGGTGACCTTCTGATCGAAGGGGCATCCGTAACCGATACGGTCGATACGGTCGATTTCGCGATCGTGCACGTCATCGACCAGGTCCTGATCACCGAAGAACTCAAAGAAGCGCTCGAACTGTTTCTCCAATCATGAAAAAAAGGCATCCGCACAGGATGCCTTTTCGCTGATCAGTCGATGCGCAATGCGACAACCGGATCCTTGTTTGCGGCGATCCGTGCCGGAATCAGACCTGCGATGTAAGTCAGCAGAATACTGATGATGATCAGTCCGAAGACGGCTTCGATCGGCAGAACCGCGAGGGCGTTGATGTCGTCGACCAGAGATGCGATGATATAGTTGATCGGGAAAGTCAGGAGGTAGGCGGCGGCGACGCCGAGGATGCCTGCTGTCAGGCCGATGATCGTCGTTTCGGCATTGAAAACACGTGATATGTCCTTCTTGCGGGCTCCCATACTGCGAAGAAGTCCGATTTCCTTGGTTCGTTCGAGGACGGATACGTAGGTTATGATGCCGATCATGATCGAGGAAACGATGAGGGAAATCGATGAGAAGGCGATCAGCACGTAGGAAATTCCGTCGATGACATCGGAAGTCAGATCGGTTACGATCGATGCGATATCGGTATAGACGATTTTCATGTCTTCATCGAGGTCCTGATTGAACTGATCGAGGTGTTCTGTGATCGCCTGTTTCGCGGCGAAGTCGACAGGATAGATCCGGATCTGCGAGGGTGTCGGATCAACGCCCAAGGAACGAAGAAGCGATGCAATCTCGGCCGGTGTCTGAGGTTCGTTCGTAATGACGCTGATGTCGCTTTCGAGTTGGGCCTGGCCGATCGCTGAGTTTCGGGCGCTTTCAAGATAGGAATCGATCAGATCGGGATGATATTTGATGCCCTGGTCCATGATCGCACTCAGACCATCGCTCTTGACGCGTGCGATCCCGACGATCGAAAGATCGATACCGGCACCTTCCGAAGCGAGTGAAGTGAAATCGTTGTTCGGATAGAAACGGTCTTCAACGTCGTCATAGAGATAGTAGTCGTCGAGTTCGATGACCTTGAATTCCCGACCGATCATCGAAGGCAAGCTTTTTCAACATCCGGTGGAAGACCGAGTGCGGTAAGCATTTCAGGTTGAGACGATTGTACTCGTCGATGACGAGTAGAAGCTCGTTTTTATTTTCGGGAAGACTTCCTTCAAGAATGTCATAGGAAGCGTTGAAGAAATCCTCTTCACCGATCATCGGTTCGAAACGAACTCGTCGATTGTTCAAACGGACAAAATCGTTTTCACCACGGTCGAAAATCACGTTCATATTGACTGAACGACGGTAACTGATCTCATAATGAGAGATCGGGGTCAAGCGCTTCGATATGACGGATGATATAATCCTCGGAGATGTCGTTGAAGTGCTGGATGTCCAGAAGTACTTGTTCGTATGCGTAAATCTCGGGTTCTTCAGGATGGGCATCCCAAGAGTCGGCATCGTCCGTTCGGGGCTTGCCACTCGACTGGCGGCTTCGATGTTGATTGCCACCGTGTCGATCTGGATTGGAAACTCGGCCAGTGTCGTCACCTCGAGTCTTTCGATTTCCTTGTCGAGTCCGTTGGCCAAAGAGAGGACCAACGCGATGCCGATAATGCCGATGCTTCCGGCAAAAGCCGTGATGAGCGTACGGAACTTTTTCGTTTTGAGATTGCTGAAGGAGAGTTTGAGCGCTTGACCGAAAGCCATCGATGTCTTTTTCAGTTTCAAAAGAACACCTTCGGACGCCTTCGACTCATACGGATTCGAGTCGTCGACGACGCGTCCGTCCGAAAGCGACACGATCCGGTTGGCATAGGTTTTGGCGATCCGTTCGTCATGGGTGACCATGATCACGAGCTTGTCTTCGGATATGCGTTGAATGATACTCATGATCTGCTTGCTCGTTTCGCTGTCGATCGCGCCGGTCGGTTCATCGGCGAGAATGATGTCCGGATCGTTGGACAGGGCTCGGGCAATGGCGACGCGTTGCATCTGCCCACCCGAGAGCTGGTTCGGTTTTTTATGGACATGGTCTTTCAACCCGACTTCTTCGAGTACCTCGAGCGCACGGGCCCGTCTCTGTTCGGATGTCATGCCGCTCAAGGTCATCGCCACCTCGACGTTGGCGAGGACGCTCGTGTGCGTGATCAGATTGTAGTTCTGAAAGACGAAGCCGATCGAATGGTTTCGGTAACTGTCCCAATCCTGATCCTTGAACGTTTTCGTCGATTTGCCGTCGATCAACAGGTCGCCCTGATCGTATCGGTCAAGGCCACCGATGATGTTCAGAAGTGTCGTCTTGCCCGAACCCGATGGTCCGAGGACGGCGACGAATTCGTTTTTCCGAAAGGAAAGGTCGACGTGATCGAGTGCCGTCTGTTTGAACGCACCCGTTTCATATTTTTTGGTAATGCCTTGCAGTTTCAACATGGTTCATGCCTCCTGATGGTTTTTACTTTGAAGCTTTGTTTCCATAATCTTTGAACTCGCGTTCTTGTGGGCGGGATTACCGACGAGAAGACTGTGCTCGGGAGTACTTTTCAGGACGACGGCGTTCGCGCCGATGATGCTGTTGTCGCCGATTCGGATCGGTCCGATGACGGTCGCGTTGGCGTAAATGATGCAGTGATTTCCGATCTTGGGATGGCGGTCGATCTTCTCAAAGGTGTTGGCTCCGAGGGTCACGCCGTGATAGAGCACGGTATGGTCGCCGATGACGGCGGTTTCACCGATTACGAGTCCCATACCATGATCGATGAAGACGCACTCGCCGATCTTGGCGTTCGGGTGAATGTCGATGCCCGTTTTCCGCCGTGTTCGATAGCTGATATAACGGGATAGGTTTTTCAGCCCGAGTTTCCATAAGCGGTGCGTGATCCGGTGTCTGCGCAAGGCGATGACACCCGGGTAAGTCAGGAAGATCATGAGCGCACAGGGCGCTGCGGGATCGTATGTCTTGGCGGCTTTGATGTCGCCGCACGTCCGTCTAAACATGGCTTTCGTAAAGCGGGGTCGACAAGTACCGCTCCCCCGTATCACAGATGATCATGAGAATCGTTTTCCCTTGAAAATCATGTCTTTTCGCCAATTCGATCGCCGCGTGAACATTCGCACCACTGCTGATTCCGGCGAAAATGCCTTCTTTTCGGGCGAGTTCGCGCGCCATCCGCGTCGCTTCTTCATCGGAAACCGTCAGGACTTCGTCGATGACGTCCCGGTTGACGATGGGGGCGACGAAACCGGGCCCGATCCCGGAAATCCCGTGTTTCCCGGCATAGCCTTTGGAGAGCATCGGTGATGCGCTCGGTTCCACCGCGACG
>JAGYNT010000083.1 GCA_018399615.1 Acholeplasmataceae bacterium | reverse complement strand
CGGTTTCATGTGTTTTCTTTCCCTTCTTTTCGCGTTTTCAGATACATCATGGGAATCGCTGCATACATCGCCGCGGCGGTGACGAGTTCATCCTTGAACGTGATCTCGTTCGGAGCGTGTGCCTGGTCCTCGTGACCGGGACCGAAGCCGATCGAAGGAATCCCGTATCGTCCCATGATCGACACGGCGTTGGTCGAGAACGTCCACTTGTCGACGACAGGCTCTTTTTCAAAAAGACCCTGATAGGCTTTCTCGAGACTTCTGGTCACTTCGTGATCGCGGTCCAGGACCCATGTCGGGAAATAAGCCTTGGTCGGATAGACGAGTCCGGTATAGGACGGTCTTTGATAGTCATACATTTCGACGATCGCGCCAACCCTTTTGACCGAATCGAGCGCACGGATCTCTTCCAGAGCGCTCTGGTAGGTTTCCCCGTGGGTCAGACGCCTGTCGATCGAGATCTGGCATCCGTCGGCGACCGCACAACGCGAAGGCGATTGCGAGAAGACTTCGCTGACGGTAATCGTCCCTTTTCCGAGAAAGGGGTCTATATGGAGTCGCTCATTGAGCGCTTCGATGTCCTTGATGATCGGTGCCATCTTGTAGATCGCGTTGTCGCCACGCTCGGGCGCACTGCCGTGACAGCTGATGCCCGTGGTCGAGACTTTGATCTCCATGCGTCCGCGGTGTCCCCGGTAAATCCGACACGAGGTCGGTTCGGTGATGACGACGAACTCCGGTCGGATCTTGTCTTCTTCGATGATGTATTGCCAGCACAACCCGTCACAATCCTCTTCCTGAACGGTCGCGGTGACGAGAAGCGTGTAATCGTCCTCGAGTCCGAGATCCTTGATGATCTTGCCGGCATAGATCGCCGAAGCGACGCCACCTTCCTGGTCGCTCGTTCCGCGTCCACCGATCGTCTTGTCGTCTTCGTATCCCTCGTAGGGATCGAACGTCCAGTTTTTGATCTCGCCGATTCCGACCGTATCGATGTGTCCGTCGATCGCGATCAGGTGCTTGCCGTTTCCGATTCTTCCGATCACGTTTCCCATCTTGTCGATCGTGACTTCGTCGAAACCGACTTTTTCCATTTCTTCTTTGATCCGTAGGGCGACCGCTTCTTCCTCGGCGGATTCACTCGGAATCCGCACCATATCCCTTAAAAATGCGGTAATCGCCTTCTCTTCCTTTTTCGCTTGTTTCAGAATGCGTTCCATCGGTATGTTCATGTGACGTAAGTTCCTCTCATTTCCTTGATTTTGCGGTCATATTCCTTGATCTTGTCGTATTCCCCATCCCAGAAATCCATGTGCTTCATCCGATCGAGATAGGCTTTTTCGTAACCGAATTTGATCCAGTCCTTTTCTTTCTGCAAAAAGAGTCTTTCCTTGTTCTTGAGACTCCGCATGTCGGATATGTCTTCGATCGTCTGTTTTCTGAAGACATCTTTGAACCAACGATTGAGAACATAGTCCTCGGTTTCAAGAGACCGCTTTTCAAGATCCGAGAGGACGCTGTCGTAACGATCGAATCCGTCGGTCGCGACCGTCACGATGTTGTCGCTTTCGCCCAGCCTCAAGTATTTGGCCATTTTGATCGCACCGATGATGTTGCAGATCCCGGATACGCCGAAAAGGTCTTTCATGGCGTGGGCGTCTTCCTTGGAAACACCCCAAGACTCCAGAATATGCGGTGCGTCATGAATGATTTTAAGCCCTCTTACCGATTCCTCGTCCTTGATCAGGGCGATGAAATCGGTATTCAGAACATTGTGTATCAGCGTGCACATCTTGTCGCCGATGCCTTCGATACGGTGTTGTCCGCGTCCACCGTCCATGAGCGTCGAACACTCATAGGGTTCGAGTGCGGCGATCTTCGCCTCGGGAAAGGCCTTCTTGATCTCATCGCCCGCGCCAAGCGTCCCGGCGCTGCCGGGAGCGGATGCGAAACAGGCGATTCTGCCGTTGCCGATGCCTTTGACCGCTTCGATCGCCGAATGTCCCGTCACGTACCGGTGAAAGCGATAGTTGGGGAAAAGCTCGAACTGGGCGAGCGAACGGTAGTTCGCGTTCTTTTTGACGAGGTCGAACGTCCTTTCGAGCGTCAGAATGACGTCGGACTCGGTTCCCGGCGTCAGATCGAGCTTGGCTCCGTACTTCGTGATCCGTTCGTATCGTTCCTTGCTCATGTTGTCGGGCATGATGACGATCGAATCGTATTTCATGAGATTGCAGATATAGGCGACACCGATGCCGAAATTACCCGTCGACGGCCCCAGAATCGTATGTTTTCCCGGTATGATCGAGCGGTCGATGCACCCTTCCATGAGCGTCGAATAGGCCGGACCGACCTTGTGCGAACCGGATGGATAGTATTTTCCGAGCAGGACGACGATATTCGCATCAACCCCGGTCAACGCTTTCGGCAGCACGATCTTTCTGATGTCGTTTTGTTCATCCCTCCACGTGATATTGAAAAGATTCAACGGGTCGAGCTCGTCCTCTTTCGCTTTCAGAGCTTCTTTTCTCGTTTTGTCTTCGATCGTGCTCGGATGAAGCATTTCTTCATACGTTGGGCCGTAAGGTACTTTATACATCGGGTATATCTCCTTTGTCTTTCAGGTATTTGTCTAGTTCATTGAAGTTCGGTTTCAGAAGCACGGGCTCATCGACCGCCTTGGCGGCGTTCTTCGGATCCTTGAGTCCGTTTCCGGTCATGACATAGGTGACCGTTTCATCGGGTTTTATGATGCCTTGTTCAAGTGCTTTCCCGATCCCGGCAAGCGTGGCCGTCGCGGCCGGCTCCCCGAAGATCCCTTCGGTTTCGCCGAGACGTCTCATGGCTTTCAGGATGTCCTCGTCCGTAACGGTGATCCATTGTCCCTTCGATTCGATGACGGCTGACAGTGCCTTGATCGGATTTCTAGGAATGCCGACGGCGATGCTGTCGGCGAGCGTATCCTCTTCGGTCGGTCTGGGCGGTTTCTGCAGGCGTGCCGCTTCATAGAGCGGTGCGCACCCCTCGCTTTGAACGGCCAGCAGTCTGGGAATCCGGTCGATCAGATTGAGCTTTTTGAAGTCGTAAAAGCCTTTGTAGATGCCGGCGAGCGTGCATCCGTCACCGACGGATACGGCGACCCAGTCGGTCGGGTGAAACCCGAGTTGCTCGATGATCTCGTAAGCGACCGTTTTCTTTCCTTCCACCAGGTGCGGATTGATCGCGGCATTCCGATTGTACCAACCATAGGTCTCGATCGCCCGTTTCGACAGGTCGTAGGCGTCCTTGTAGTCCCCGTCGACGCGGATGACTCGCGCGCCATAGACCATGAGCTGGTTGACTTTGCCGACCGGGGCACGCTTGGGAACGAAGATGACCGTCTTCAATCCGGCTCGTGCCGCCTGAGCCGCCAGGCTCGAGGCGGCATTGCCGGTGGAACTGCACGAGATGACGTCATGCTTGCCTTCCTTGGCCTTGATTACGGCGATGGCACTCGCCCGATCCTTGAGCGATCCGCTCGGATTGAGCCCTTCGTCCTTGATATGGAGTTCTTTCAGACCGAGTTGGTCCTTGAGATTGATGGAACGGTAGAGCGGTGTCCATCCGACTTTGAGCATGTTTTTGTGGACCGGCTCATGGACGCTGATCAGGGGCAGATAACGAAACATCGAACGATCCGGATGGTTCTTGAAGTAATCGATGTCGATCGTTTCTTTCAACAGGTCATAGTCGTATTCGATCTCGAGGATGCCGCCACAGGACGGACACGCCATGAGATCGCGCTGAGGCGTGTAAAACGTCTGACAGACGGTACACCGGTACCCTTTGAATGCCTTGTTCATGACGGGTCGCCTTCGATCGGTACGTGCTTGAACAGATCGACATCGAAGAGTCCGTCCACCGTCAGCTTGAGTT
>JAGYNT010000082.1 GCA_018399615.1 Acholeplasmataceae bacterium | reverse complement strand
TAATACAAGCGGAATCATGACACCCATCAAAGACGATAGGAACATCGCTCCGAAAACTGAAATCAAAACGACCAAAGCGAATTGGAAGGGAGCCTGCGTCCCTGTCGGAACAAGCGATAAGAACAGATAGGCGACCGCCATCGAGAGCCCCGCGAGTATGAAGCTGTTCATGGCACCGACGGCAACCTCTCGTCCGACGTGACGCCTAGGAATCCGTTTTTTTTCAAACGACTCGAGGTGAAGACCTAAAATCGTCGCGGCGAGTGACTGCGTCCCGATATTTCCGGCCATCCCGAGAATGAGCGGTTGAAAGAGAATGAGTGCCGTCACTTCCGCGAGAGTCGCTTCGAAAACGGAAAGAAGACTCGCGATCACGAGATTCATGACGACCGCGATCATAAGCCAGGGAAGACGCTGTTTCGACCTTGAGAAAGCCGACAGATAGTCCTCGTGTTCGTTTAGAAGTGCCATCTTCTGATAATCCTCATCGGCACCGTCGATGATCTCGTCAAGGACGTCGTCTGCGGTAATAATTCCGAGAATTCTGTTCGTATCATCGAGTACGGGAATCGCTCTCAAGTCATAATCCTGTACTGTCTTGATCGCGTGTTCGATCGAATCTCCGGCCGAAAGAACATGATCGCCTGTTTTCATAATACGAGCGAGTTCTTCATCGCCACGGGCGATGATCAACTGCTTGAGTTCGATCGAACCGATCAGACGTTGATCGGCGTCCGTGACATAGATCAAATCGATATAGTCGTTTTCCCGAGACTTCGTGATGACGTGATTCGTAATCTCCTTGACCGTCATGTCATGTGTTACGGTAAAGAAATCCGTGGACATGATCGATGCCGCGAAGTCCTCGTGATAGGCCAACAAAAAGCGAATGGTTTTCGCTCGCACTTTCGAAACCAAAGTTAAATACCGATCGCGTTCGTCTTCATCGATTCGTTCGATGAATTCCTTGATTTCATCGGTCGGAAGTCTTTTGAACAATTCTTTTCCGATGCTCGAATCAAGCAACTCAACGAGTTCTTCCTGCAATTCGAAAGGTAACTCGACGAACATTCCTACGAGAAGATTCATCGGTATGACGCCCAAAAAACGGACCTTTTCCTCGTCTTTCATCTCATAATAATTCAAGACGAGATCGTAGGAATACATTTTCGAAACGGACTTTTTGAGTGCGTCATCGCTCACATTGAACTTAAGTTTTTGGACTTGTCTTTTCATTTAGATCACACCCCCGAGCATCATCGTCGCGAGGCCGAAATAAATGAAGAGAGCCGTAATATCGATGATCGTCGTAATGAACGGACCGGATGCTACCGCGGGATCGAATTTTAGGGCACGAAGCGTAACGGGAATCAAAATGGCGATCATCGGAGCGATCATCACGGTCAGCCAAAGCGACAGACCGACTACCAAAGACATCGTTATCGGTGCGGTCGTAAGCGAATTGTTGATCGTCGCGAACAAAAACGTCATCAAAAATGCGATCAGACCGATAAAAAGACCATTGATCATCCCGGCCAGTATTTCTCTCCTGGCATCGTTTCCAATCCGTTTTTCATCGCTGGCGAACAGTTTGAGCGTAACGGCAAGTGTCTGCGTCGCGACGTTCCCGGCCGATCCGAGAATCAACGGTTGAAACACGATCAAAATGGCAACCGTACTAAGTATTTCTTCGAACAAAGAGGTCACCAGCGCAATCGGAATCGAGAGACCAAGCAAAATCACAAGCCACGGCAACCGATGAAGAGCCACCCGATAGGGCGGTCCTTCGATCGTTTCCGGAAGTGCCGCGAGTTTCTCGAAATCTTCTTGTGCTTCCTCACGGTAAAGATCGAGGGCGTCATCGAGCGTGAGCATTCCAAGAAGTATGCCGTTTTTATCAAGCACGGGCATTTCATAGATCGCATAGTTGCGCATCGCCTGTGCGGACTTCGTAATGGCGTCGGTATCGAGAACGAACGGGTGTTCGCGCATGATCGCGGATACCGATGAAGGCGCCTTCGTCTTGATCAGATCTCTCAACATCAAGACACCTATAAACAACCCCTCTTCGTCCGTGACGAAGAGGGTATTGATACTCTCGACCGTCGGTGCTTCTTTTATCACTTTTTTGGTCGCGGTTTTGATATCCATCCATGGATTCAAAACGACAACCCGGTTCGTCATCGCCGAACCCGTTTCATCTTCTTCGTAATCGATCAGTTCGAGAATATCGGAATCCGCCAGCGTTTGTTCGAGTGTTTCTCTCAACTCATCTTCGAGTTCATGGATCACATCGGTCGCGTCATCGGGTTCCATGATGTCGATGACCTTCTTTTGTTTCAAACCATCAAGATCCTGGAATACCTCGGCGGCATCTTCAGCGCTCAGAAACGACAAAAAATCGGCGAGCATGACATCGCTGATCGACTTCAACAAAATCTCTTTTTCACCCTCGTTCAAACCTTCGAACTGCTCGGCGAGATCATATGGGTGCATGTCTTTCACATAGTCTTTGATCGCTTTCTTATTGCCTTTTCCGATGAATTCTCTGAGCATGGACTCACCCCTGACGTCGGACTCCGAACAACATGCCGGCCGTTTTCAGGCTCATAAACATGTCATGATCGTTGATTCGAACGGTCATCAGACCGTTGAATAAATCCTTTTTGAGAACGGTCAGAACATCACCCAACACGATTTTCTGATCATTCAGATAGACGAGCAAATCCTTTGAATCGAGAACACGCGTCAAAACGAAAACGTCTTTTTCTTCAAGAGAAGAAAGACTCGTATTCGCGGCTTCGAGCATCTTACCGGTCGAATCGGGAATCGGGTTTCCATGCTGGCAATAACCGGGTTTCCCTAAAAACGCATAGAGACGCTCGAGAACCTCCGGACTCGTGGCATGTTCGAGCTTTTCCGCGTCTTCATGGACCGTTTCCCATGAAAACCCCAGTTTTTCCGTCAAGAACACTTCCCAGATACGATGAGCTCGGATCATTCGGATAGCGACTTTCCGTCCTTTATCGGTCAAACCAAGTCCCTTGTAAGGATAAAAGGAAACAAGCCCCTTGTTTTCAAGTCTTTTGACCATTTCATTGACGGTCTGATCGCGAAAGCCGAAACGTTCGACGAGGTCATTGGTCTTGATCAACGTCTGATCTTTTTCAACGGTCAATTCATAGATGGTCTTGATATAGTCTTCTTCGGCACGATTCATGGCTCTACCACCCTTCTCTTTCAATATAACACATCAAAGCACGTCTAACCAAGAGCAACGTCAAGCATCATCATGATGATGAAACCGACCATGACTCCCAATGTGGCGTAGTGAGCCCCTCGGATCGGTTCTTTCTGCTGAGCCTCGGGAATCAATTCCTCGACGACGACATAGATCATCGCGCCAGCCGCGAAAGCGAGCGCATAAGGAAGAACAACACTCACATACGTGACGAGAATCGCACCGAGAACACCGAAAATCGGTTCGACGACACCGGAAGCCTGCCCGTAAAAGAAAGCTTTCTTCTGACTGATTCCTTCCTGACGCAAGGGAATCGATACCGCGGCACCTTCCGGAAAGTTCTGGATTCCGATACCGAATGCGAGGGCGATCGCCGATAAAACGGCAATACTGGGATCTCCGGTCGCGTAATTGACGGCACCGAATGCGACACCGACGGCCAGCCCTTCGGGAATATTGTGAAGCGTAATGGAAAAGACGAGCAGAACCGTTCGTTTGAAGTGCGTGGGAATGCCTTCTTTTTCATCGACCGGTCCGAAGTGCATGTGCGGAACCGTCTTATCGGCAACGAATAAAAAGATACCGCCAAGCGCGAAACCGATGGCGACTACGAGCCACGAGATCATGCCCTGGCTGTCCGCCATGGCAATCGCCGGGTCGAGCAACGACCAGAAACTCGCCGCGATCATGACGCCCGAGGCGAACCCGAGCATGAGGTTGAACATGTCACGTCTGATACTCTTGAAAAAGAAAACGAGGGAAGCTCCAAGTGCTGTCATACCCCATGTGAATATCGTACCAAGGAGCGCCTGGATCCAAGGATCCAATCCGATAAACCAAGTAAACATATGTCTTTATCTCCTTTATTTTATGGTATACCTTAATTTCATTTTAATGTTAGCACGATTTTTTATCTTTGTCAAGAACCATCGTGTCCTTAATATCTCTTTCTCTCTGTTATCTCCCAAAGAAAAAAGCTCTTGAACCGAGCAGGTTCAAAAGCTTATGGAAAATGCGTGTATTCATAAGATGGAAGATCAGCCTTCAAGAACCCGAACACACTCTTTTTCTATCAGATCGAGCAGTTCTTCTTTGGATATATCCATCTCCTCGTTGACATACTGATAGAGTAGACCCGAGATGATCGCGGCGATCACGAAACGGACATTCGAATTCTTCATGACTGTAAAGATTCCTTCCGAGCGTCCTTGACTGAAAATCAATTCGAAACGTTCGTTCATACGCTCCTTGAGCGTTTTG
>JAGYNT010000081.1 GCA_018399615.1 Acholeplasmataceae bacterium | reverse complement strand
GACCGAAGGACACCTGCGGTCCGGCGATATGCCAGATCTCCTTGATCTTGGGTATGTTCTTGCCGATGAAAAGTCCGGCGAAGATGATCGTGATCAAAAGCCCTGGTAACGCGCTGAAAACCGTCAGGATATCTTTTGTGAATACCCCGTATTCGCGTGAGATGACTTTGCCCAGAACTTCGGGTCCGAGCAGAAGCACGAGAAAACCGGCGATCACGGAAGTCGGTAAAAAGATCTTGGAAAAAATCTTGAATCGCATGCGTATCCATTTTGCCACAGCGATGGCGATCGCGAGCAAAACGATCGACAAGGCGATCGTATTCGCGCTCATAAAGAGTCATCGTGGACTGACATGTGTCATCCGATCCTTTCGTATCCTTTATTGATCTTACCTGTTCCATTTCCTATTTTAACATACGCGTCGTTTCAACCGAAATGATGGCATGACCGGTTTACTTGAAGTCCGATTTTTGATAAACTGGTTCAAACACATGAAACGGAGAATCCCATGAAAAGAAAACACGTGATGCTTCTCTTCGTCATCTATCTCACCTTTATCGCCCTCGGATTGCCCGATGCCGTCCTGAATGCCTCCTGGAATCTCGTACGCGAGGACTTGTCCATGCCGCTCGGTGCGCTCGGCGGTGTAACTCTGATCATCTATATCCTGTCGATTCTCTCGACCTACAACGCCCCCAGAATCATGCGGATCATGCAAACGAAGTCGATCGTCTGGATCAGCATTCTTCTGACATCCTTTTCTTTGATCGCGATCGCTTTCGCGGAAAACTTCGTGCAGATCCTGATCTTCGGGATTCCCCTCGGTGCCGGAGCCGGAGCGATCGACGTGACGCTCAACCATTACCTCGCTCGAAACTACCAGGCAAGACACATGAACTATCTTCACTCTTTTTTCGGGCTCGGCGTAACGCTCGGTCCTGCCGTGATGGCCTATGCCCTCAATGAAAACCGATGGCGCATCGGTTTTCTGATCATCGGTCTGATCCTTTTCGGAATCGCCCTCATCACGCTCTGTTCGTTCCGTCTATGGAAACAGGAAGAAACGCATGAACGGAACGACGACCACACGCACGTTCCTCTCCAAACGGTCATCAGACAAAAGGGTATTGTCCAGAGCATCATCATTTTTCTGCTCTATGTTCACGTCGAATCGCTTGTCGGTGTCTGGATTGCGAGCTATGCCTTCATCGACAAAGGCGTGGATTACGCCATGGCCGCTCTTTTCGTCACGTTCTTCTATCTCGCCCTTACGATCGGAAGGTTTTCAAGCGGCCTTTTATCGCGCATGCTCACCCCGAAACAACTCATCATCGGCGGTGAGGTGATCATGATCCTCGCGGGATCGCTGATCTTCATCCAAGATATGCAAATCGGATACTACGCCGTGCTCGTCGCCTTCTTGGGCCTTGGGTGCGCACCGATTTTTCCGAATATGATGTTTTTGAACGCGGTAACCTTCGACAAACGGCTGATGAGTCGGATCATGAGCCTGCAGATGGCGATCGGCTACCTCGGATTCGGTGTGTTGACACCGCTTGTCGGTATTGTCTTCGATCGTTTCGATATTTCTCTTTTTCCCTGGTTCATCACGGCAGGCAGCGTATCCCTATTCTTCCTGACACGCGCTCACATCGCTTCGAATGACAAAAATAATGAGGGTCTTGCCGAGACGGCATGACCCTTTTTCATGGATTTGAAAACGTGCTTTTCATCAATAAGTCCTTATTGTTCATCGCCTGCCTGCCACGCAGGAAGACGTCGTTGATTTCATCATTCGAATCGAGTATGACGAGATCGGCGTCATAACCTTCCTCGATTTTCCCTTTTTTCGCCAAGTGATAGATCTTCGCGACATGTGTCGTCACGGGACCGAGACAGCATTCAAGGGGAAGGCCCGATTCCCGGTGTGCTTTTCTCACACTTTGATAAAGCGTATGCACGTCGCCGATCCCCATACTGACGAATCGACCTTTCTCATCGAAAACGGGCAGACTTCCCTGACCATCCGAGGAGAACGTGATTCGTTTGGGGTCGACGCCCTGTCCGATGGCATAAGCGAATGCCTCGTGGGCCGACAGCGGACCTTCATTCAATCCGGTCGTGAAATCGATTGTCGCCCCATAGGTCTTACTGTAATCGATCCCCTGTTCGAGCAGTTCCAAGGACCGATTGATGTGCGTCGGATGGATCTTGGAGACGGGAATCTCCGATTTCTCGAGAACTTTGAAAAGGATGAGCAGACCATCCTTGCCGTTTCCGACATGGATGTTCGAAACGCCGGCTTTGCCGGAGAGGAGACCACCGACGTGCGCGCCGGCAAGCGCCTTTTTCAATTCCTTGACCGTCGGCTGACTGCTGCGGTGGTCGGCGATGGCGATTTCGCCCAAACCGATGATCTCCTCGACCATCAGCAAGTCATCCTCGATCGTCTTGAGCAGAGTCCGCGGCGGAACCTGATAGCTTCCCGTCATCGCGTATGCCGACATGCCCTCGTGCTTCAACGCCTTGACTTTCGCGATCAACGCCTTCATGTCGCGCGTGAACCCGTCGGTCCCGAGCAGTCCGATCACGCTCGTGATCCCGGCCTCGATCAGGCGATCGATCGCGATTTCGGGAACGCGCGAGTGATACCCCGCTTCCCCGCCGCCACCGAGCACGTGCACGTGATTGTCGATCAGACCCGGAATCGTCTTGAAGCCTTTTCGTTCGATGACCCTGACGTCGATTCCGCTTAGCTCGATATGGTCCGCGATCCGGATGATCCGATCACCGGCAATCAGGATATCCTTGACGCCGATCGGCTCCGGCTGATAGACATCGGTCTCTGAAATCAGTGTGAGCATGGAATCACTTCCTTGTTTTTTCGGGCATCGTCTCTCTTCAAGAGGGTTCGAACCGTTTTTCCCAAACCGAAAATCCCATAGGATATGAGCGTGAACCCCAGAACATAGATCAGAAAATAGGATTCGTAGGACAACCTGCTGTAAACGGGTTCGATCCAATCGATATGGAGTCCGTACCGGGGATTCAGGAAAAACATGTTGAACGTCCCGTCCTGTATGTAACGGTTATGCCAGATATTCAGGCCCATGGCAATGGCTACCGTCATGAAATAGAGCACCATGACACGGCTGAAACGAACCCGCTTCCAGGGAATATCGGAGAAAAGGAGCACGCTGCCCATGATCGCGGCCCCACCATGGTGAACCATCGTCTGGATGTTGATGCCGATCGTATCGGTAAATACGTCATGCGGAATGAACATGACGAGCAAACCGGCAAAAAGACCATAGGTCGAAAGAAATCCGTACAATACGTTTCGAAAACGCTCGTTTTTCATCCATCCGGCAAGAAGCGCCACATACATGGGCGTCGAACAGAACTGGAAAGGAAACGCATACCACCGGTACGCCCAGGCATTCGTATAGGAATAATTGATCTGTTTGTATACTTCCAGCACGACCATGATGATTCCCATCGTCAGAACGCATACGCGAATCCTTTCCTTCGACGCGTGTCGAAGGCGGATCGTCGCGTATGCGGCAATCAGAAAAACGAGAATCAACGATGCATAATGAAACCACGACTGGTAGGGGACCGGACGCTCCATCTCGGCGTTGAGCAGCTCCATGATTCGATTGATCGTTTCCATGTTCTATTTTTTCGATTTGATCTCTTGATAGAGTTCTTCGATCATCTTCATGTTCTCGGGGATTTCAATGTGCTGCGGGCACTTCGAAAGACACGCCCCACAGGATATGCACTGATTCGCCCGACAGGACTCCTGCATGCGTTCATAGGCTCTTACGAACTCGTATGGGTTCTTGGCGATCGCATACGCGTTGTAAGCGGCGAAAACCGCCGGTATGTCGACTCCCTCTAAACACGGCATGCAGTATTTGCAGTCGGTACAGGGAATCGTGCGTTTTTCAACGAATACTTTCAGGGCTCGATCGATAACTTTCTGATCGTCCTCATCGATCGGTTCGAAGGAAGACATCGTATCGATGTTGTCCCTGGTCTGTTCCATATTCGACATGCCGCTCAAGACGACCATGACGTTTTCTTTCGAAGCGGCATAGCGAATCGCCCAGGATGCCACGCTTTTTTCCGGTTTTGCGTCTTTCAGAATCGATGCGGATTCCTCACAGAGCGATGCCAGAAGGCCGCCCCGTACCGGTTCCATGACGATACAGGGAATCCCATGATCCTCGATGATCTCATATTGTTTCCTGGCATCCTGCAAGGTCCAATCGAGGTAATTCAACTGGATTTGCACGAAATCCCACGCATGCGTATCGAGAATCGATGCCAGAACTTCCGGCGTATCGTGAAAAGAAAAGCCCAATCTCCCGATTTTTCCTTGACGTTTCATCTCATAAAGAAAATCCATGACACCCGGCAGATCATAGGCCTTGACGTTGTTCTTGTTGAGCGCGTGACAGAGATAGTAGTCGAAATATTCGACCTGACAGTTTTCGAGTTGCTCGAAAAAGATCCGTCTGGCGTCATCGACCGATTCGATGAGCCAGGTCGGCATC
>JAGYNT010000080.1 GCA_018399615.1 Acholeplasmataceae bacterium | reverse complement strand
TGCCGTTCATCGGCACGAAGATATTCATTGGTAAGATCAAACAGTTCCTGTGAGAGTTGGTCGACAATTTCACCTGTGGCAATCTCGATGAGAACTTCTTTGCTGCCGAAATGATAATTGACAGCTGCTATGTTGACAAAACACGTATCGGCAATGCCCTTGATCGTGATCTTGTCACCACGGCGAATGAATGTTTTCGTTACATCGATCATCGTACGTTTCGTATTTCTTGAACCCATGGTTTTGATTCCCCTTTTTTGTTTTGGTATATCCCCCTTCTATATATAAGATAACACAATTTTAATATTTATTTAAGGTTGACAACAAAAAAACATGCATTTTTTATCATTTTAAGCCCTAAAACGATAAAAAAGCGTACCGAATATCTCGATACGCTCGTCTTTTTCGTGCTATCAACCGTTTGTTGTGGTTTTTTTGATTCGATAACCGATTCCCCATACGGTTTCAATCAGGGATTCGTCATTATCGAGAGACAGTTTTTTCCGCAAGCGATTCATATGAATGTTGATCGCATTATCCGTGACTTCTTCTTCGGAAGGATAGATCAGAGCCCCGAGTTGCTTCCGGGAAATGGTCTTGTTTTTGTTCTCGAAGAACAGTTTGAGCGTGTTGAACTCACGAATGGTCAGATTGACTTCCTGATCATGATGATAGACACGATATTCCCGAGGATAGATCGTCAGAGGACCGATCCTAATCATGTCCTGTTGTTCGCTTTCCTCAATCTGGAATTTTCGTTCTCTTCTGACCGCAGCCTTGATCAGAGCAACGGTCTCGATGACTTTGATCTCACTCGTCAAATAGTAGTCGGCCCCGATATCGAGATAATACGACTTCACGATTTCCGAATCCACATCCGACGTGACGAAAACAGGCGCATTCGTGTGCTTTCTGATCGTTTGGATATTGGCCGAATTGACGCTGTCGCCCTGATCGAGGTTGATCATGTAAAAGATATGGTCCGACCAGCCATTGAAATGTTTCAATTCTTCGGGGTCGAGAAACCTGACTTGGAAGTGATTGCTTTCAAGTTCTTTCGATAAATCTTCAAACATACTTCGTGAATCCGAGAATATGATCATCCGATCCATAATGTGTTACCCCCATGTTTTATTGAAACGCAAACACCATGTTGTAGAAAGACAGGAGTCATACGTCTTTCGTGGGTTGCATTCCGATGATACTCATATTCTACGCCATGTCCGCAACAAAGGATAGACCTATTTACAACATGAATTATAACTTCACGCTTCGTATACATGAAATATTTCGTTCAAATCATGACATTTTTATGTACTGTTGCTTTCATGTCATGAACAAACGATGTTGCCGCACATGCGTTTGCACGTGATATGACGGCCTGTTTTCACCCGTTTGTTTCATCGATTTGACGTACTGTCATACGATTCGCCGTCTGAAAACCTTATACTGACATGATTGGCGGATCGGATTATCTTTTGCTATTTATGCGAATATGCGTTACAATGTTTATGTTTGTTCTTATCGGTTTGTTCCAACGAATCGTATGCCTCAAGAACCGGAAAGATGGTCCTCTGAAAATGCTGAAATACGTCATAACACGGATCGTGTTCATATTCATCATTCTGTTTTCAACCATATCGATCATGTACATCGCTTTGCAGATGGCCGTTCTGGAAAACTTGCCCTTTGATCGGTCGTTTCGTGTGAACCTGGATGGCGTTCTACAACAGTACGTGGTCTATATCAAAGGCGTCTTCACGGCTTGGGACTGGGGAATGTCGTCCTACCGTATTCCCGCCTGGGATATTGTCATGATGAAAGTCGGTTTGACTCTCAAACTGAACGGACTCGCTTTTGTCCTCTACATGTCGCTTGGAATCGGACTTGGCATACTCACGGCCGTCAAAAGAAACACGCTTTTCGATCGAGGCGTCAGCGTGGTCACGCTCTTTTTGAGTTCGATCCCGAGTTTCGTCATGATCCTCATGCTCATGCTTTACCTCGGATACCGAACCAACATCTTTCCGGCGATCTATCCGATCGGCCTCGAAAACTTCAGCTTCATCGACTCCGTTCGCAGCCTCATGATTCCCATCATCGCTTTGTCGCTCGAACCGATCGCGAAGTTCATCCGACTCGTTCGCGGCGAACTGATCGACTGTTTCGACGCACCCTATCGATTGTTGTTGACGACAAAGGGACTCAACAAGCGTCAGATCATCGTTCGACATCACTTGAAAACATCGGCGGTCTCACTCTTGCCGGAACTCGCCCATACGTTCATGTATGTCTTGTTCGGTTCGTTTTTCATCGAACTGGTTTTCAGTATGCCCGGTTTGGCGCGACTCTTTTTCAAATCGCTTTTTTCGCCTTTCATGGAAAGCACGTATGTCAACGTTGATGTGAATGTTGCCGTCTTGATTGCCGGTTTCTATACGTTTTACGGATTGATCGCCAATTTTATCGTCGATATCAGTTACTCGCTGATCGACCCGCGCATGAAAATCGGATCCAAAAAAACGAACATATAGGTTCATAATCGCTCCATAAAGCAAAAAAACGAAAGCATAGCGGCTTTCGTTTTTTTGCGTTTTCGACAACAGATTTCTTATTCCATAACCGCTTGATGCGTGACATAAACATCGCCAAGCAGTTCTTCGACCGTGTTCATGGTGGTTGTCACACCGGCGATGAGGTCTTCCGGTGTCACGATGTTTTCAAGATTCGTGCCGACATAGAGTTGCAAATTCGACTCTTTGTCTTCGCTTTGATCGTCGTCATCAACCATGAAGTAATATAGAAACTGGACGGTCATGTCGACATCGACGGCGACGATGAGTTTGAGAAACCCATACTCGTTGTCTTTGCCCACGACATAGACGGCTCCTTCAGTCTCGGTTTGACTGTCCGACCCGACAATGATCGTCGTCACGGTTTCAAGCTGATCCTCGATCTCGATGAACTCGACATCCTCGACCTCCGGAAAATATTCCTGGTAATAGGACAGATCCGTTTCATCGATCGTTATGTTGATGTCGAATGTAAGCCCGAGAATCGTTACCGGAATCTTGTGCGTTCCGGCCTGAGTCAACTTGAGAAAATCCTCGGGATCGACCATGCTTTCATTCAAACTCATCGTATTGGTCGATCCGTTCTCATAGGTGATGATAATGTCAATGTCGTTCACATCGATGCCTTCTGAAAAATCACTGGGAATCGTCGATTCATCGAGCTCGACCGATCGGATTGTCAGCGATTCGAGATCATCACATGAAGCAAGAACAACAAACAGACTCAATAACAAGACTATGACTGCATAGCGTTTCATTGTTACACCCTCTTTTCTTGGTTTACCTCCATTTTACCATGTCTTGCCGCGGATAGGGCAACGACGGATATCATGACGTTCATTTTTTTACATATGGAACCGTCCGTGGTAAGATAGAGACGAACAGACACGTCGAAAGCGCATACGTCATCGAATCATCCGATCGGACTGATTTCACATGAGAAAAGCGATTTTGTTTGACCAACTCGATCAGAAAAGGGTACGCTGCAATGCGTGTAATTTGCGCTGCGTGATTCATGAGGGAAAGCGCGGCATCTGCAACGTCAGGGAAAACCGGGACGGAACACTCTATTCGCTCAACTACGGATTGACGATCGCTGAAGGTATCGACCCGATCGAAAAAAAGCCGCTCTTTCATTTTCATCCGGGATCAAAGACCTATTCGATCGCCGCCATGGGGTGCAACATGCGTTGTCCCTGGTGTCAGAACTATGGGATCTCACAGGTTTCAAAAAACCAGAAAACGATTGGTGGTGTGGCAATCTCACCGGAAGAACACGTTCAAAGAGCTCGATCATATGGTATCCGGATCATGTCCTATACGTATAGTGAGCCGACCGTGTTCATCGAGTACGCACTCGATACCATGAAGGAAGCGAAGAAACACGGGATGAAGAACGTCTGGGTTTCCAACGGCTACATGACACCCGAGGCGCTCGATGTCATCACGCCTTACCTGGATGCCGTCAACATCGACTACAAGGGCGATCTCGGTGTTTATAAAGCGTACTGCAACGGCAGCATCGAGCCAATCATGGAAAACATGGAAAAGATGGTCAGATCGGGCATCCACTTGGAGGTCACGACGCTGATCATTCCCAAAATCAATGATCAGGCTGATCAACTGGAAGCGATCGCTTGTGCGATCGCGACACGCCTAGGAAAAGACATACCCTGGCACATCTCGCGCTTTCATCCGGCCTGGAAGATGAAAGACGTATCACAGACACCCTATGAGACGTTGGATCTCGCCTATCGAATCGGCAAGCGGTACGGGATCCGGACGATCCATATTGGAAATGTATTTTGAAGGAGTTGAAGCCCATGTCATTGAAAGCCGCCTACATCGTCTGTCATCCGCCTTTGATCATCACGGAAATCGGGAAAGGTGAAGAACGAAAGATTCAAAAGACGATCGATGCGTATCACCGCATCGCTCAAGAAATTGCCGAAATCGATCCCAAGACAATCATCATTCTCTCACCACATGCCTTGGTCGGTTATGATTTCTTTCAGATTTCACCCGGGGAAAAAGCTCATGGAGACTTCCGAATGT
>JAGYNT010000008.1 GCA_018399615.1 Acholeplasmataceae bacterium | reverse complement strand
TTTCCGAAGCCGAAAGCAGGACATTGCGGTATCCCTTGGCAGCAAAATACGCAATGACCCCAAGGACGTTCTCATGCAAGGTGAGCGCCAGACTTTCCGGCTGATAGAAGTCGATGAACCTTTTGGCCAGAATGTCGAAACTCGTCCGCTTGAAATCATAGACCTTGGCGTAGTAGTCCTTGACGGGAAACGTGAAAATCATGAGATATTCTTCGAAAGTGACTGTCGGTCGTTCTTCTTCAACAAGCATCCGATTGAGAATGTCATGGCAGAGACGGGCATCATCGAGGATGGTGCCGTTGAAATCCCAAAGAATCGTTTTCATGCTCACACCTCACTTGTGATAGGGATGATTTTTCAGGATCATCATGCCCCGGTAGATCTGTTCGATCAAAATCAGACGCATCAACTGATGCGGAAACGTCATGTTCGAAAAGGAGATCGTCTTGTCCGCCCGCTCCAAAACGGCCTTGTCCAAACCATAGGATCCCCCGATCACGAAAACGAGATCACCGGGATGATAGGTGAACGCCTCATCCAGAAACGATGCGAACCCCTTGCTCGAATAGGTCTTTCCCTTGATGGCGAGACAGGCGACATAGTCGTCTTTCCTGATTTTTTCCAGAATCTTTTCGCCTTCCCGTTTCATGCCTTGCGCGGTCGCCTCATCGGGTATCTCGACCCATTCGATCGATGATGCGATCCGCTTGTCGTAAACATCGATTCCCTTTTTGAGATAGTCTTCCGAGACTTTCCCGACGGCGATGATCCGAATCATAGGACGATCACCGGAAGACCTTCCTGCGAAGCGTAATAGACGGTCACCTTGGTCGGATCATCGAACGCGCGAACGATCGATTCCTCGATATCGAGAACCGTGTTGCAGTCCTCCGAAATATGCGATACGACCCAGACCGCGGGCTTGCTCACGATCCAGAGATTGATCAGATACGCGGCGTCATCATTGGAAAGATGGCCACGTTCGCCCAAAATCCGCTTTTTCAAGGAATAGGGACGCATCGACTGCATCAACCGTTCCGGATGATGATTCGCTTCGAAAATGTAGAGATCGGCATCCGAAAGCATGCCGTGATAGCTCTCATCGACATATCCGGTATCCGTCAGATAGACGAGCTTTTTTCCGTCATGCGAGAAAACATAACCGACCGGCTCCGCCGCATCATGTGAAACCATGAAAGGCATACAGGCGATCGTTTCATATGAAAAGGGTTCATCCGCCCGAACGAACGTCACCTTGCCTTCCATGAGATTCTTCAAATCGAGATCGAAAGCCCGATACGTTCCTTCGGTAAGAAAGATCCGCTCGATCGCTCCATGCTTCAGCAACATCGGCAAACCCATCGTATGATCCCGATGCTCATGCGTAATAAAAAGAGTCTTAACTGACGTCAGATCCTCTTCGTAGGCTTCCATCTTGAGTTTGATTTTCCGAAAGCTGATCCCCGCATCAACGAACATTCGATGTTCGCCCATGCGCAAATAGGTCATATTTCCTTTCGAGCCACTGGCCATGACGAATACGTTCACATGATCACCTTTTTATATTTTACCATACAAATATGTGATATTATCAAATAAAATGAAAGAGGTTGCAATACCCCTATAAACATGCTATATTATACTTGCTTATGCGAATAAAATTGAAGGAGTGGACACACACTATGAAAGAAATCAAGTTCTTGAAAAAGATGGCTGCACTCACCCTGATCGTTGCCGGCATTTTCATGCTCGCAGCCTGCAGCAAGGGCAGTCAAACACCTTATGGAGACATTTCTGACGAAACCGTCTACATGACGATTGATGATATCACGATTACCGAAAGAGAACTCTATGACCAACTTCGTTTCCAAGGGGCCACCGTCCTCGCGACGATGATCGACGAGATTTTGCTCGCTGATGAAATCGCGGCAGTCACGGCATTGCTCGAAGACGGCGATGAAGCCATGAACGAAGAATTCGACGGCATCGTCAACGACGCCATCCACCAGAACAGAGACGAAGAACGTCTCGCCGAACTCCATGAGGACGACCTAGACCGTTTCATCCGAAACATCGAACAATACGTCGACTCGCTCTACCTGCTCGACAATACGCTCAACACGGCTGACGTGCTCCAACAGATCCTCGACCTCGTCGATACCGAAGATAACGCCTATAGCGGATACGCTTCCATCGACGCGCTCGTCGACAACTACAAGCTCAGACTCGCGCAGCGTCATTACGCCGAAGGACTCCTCGAGGATGAAGTCGAAGATGAAGAATCCGACCAGTACATCAGCGATGAAGACGTCCTCGAATACTACAAGAGCAATCGTCTCGGCCAATACGACGTCGATGCGCTCGTCATTCGTTTCATCAACTTGAACGAAGCCAACGCCGCCCTCTATGAAACCAGCCTCAAGGTGGACTCCGTGGCCACGGTACCCAGATTCCCTGATATTCGCCTTAAACAATATGGGATCGACGATGAAGAAAGCACTAAGGAAAACGACGATGGATCCGTTACCTACTTATTTTAGAACAGATAAGATTATGTTACATACTATGGTTATTTTCAAAGCTAGAAAACGGTGATGAAAACGCCCTTATCCGGGTCAACCACTAACCTATGTTGAGACAACGGCAAATAACGAAAAAATCTATAAAATCGAAGTTGATGCTGACGAATGGCAATATGCCGAGTTTTCAGCGGAGCCAGACTACACGACAACGACAATTCCCCTTGAAGACATCAACAATCATACAACCTTCTTCGTTAGATCCGGCTACGTCGATCTCAACGATTCGTTACCGACGGTTTCGATTTACGTCAAGGACATTCTCGAACGAACATCTTTCCCAACTCCGGAGATTCCGATGACGGTTATCCCGACCGCGACAACATCAGCGTGACAGTTACGAGAACTACTACAAAAATACGCCATCAACACCTCCGCGAAGCTGGTCGTCGTGATAAAGCCTCGTGAACGATGACGTGAAAGAAGCGTTCGTGTCCATCTACAGCCTCTTGAACGAAACCGCCACTCTCGATCGCTGCCGACGGCCAGATCGTCGATGCCGCTAGCGACCCTGCGATACACTACACCTACGAAGAACTCAGCGACCTCAATTCCAGGTCTCCGCATCCACGTCTACAATACGCTCGTTTCCGAGGAAGCGATCAGACCCGGACCTCCAGACCCTATTCGGCCCATTATTGTCTTCGGCAGCTCCCGTTACCTCGTCTACAAACTCAGTGACGACAGCGAAACCGAAGACACCATTCTCGTGAAGACGAAGAAGACGAAAGCAAAGTCTTCGCGGATACACCGAATCCGAAGACGTTCAGAAGAAATCTATCGAAATCGAATCAAAACTCAACAATACCTACGTTACCGCCAAAGTCGAAGAACTCTATGAAGAAACAAGCCTTGATATCTACGACCGCGTCGTCCGTGCCTTCTATGGTTTCAGTCCTACGACTACGATGGAACAACCGACAACCGCGGTGACGACCGTCGTCGCAAAGTCAACGACACCGAAATCAAGACCCGCGACTTCTTCACCCGTCTCGAACGTTCCTACGGCATCAACTACTCCTCGATATCGCATCGAACAAATTCCTCATGGATCACCCCGACTACTCGATCAGCGATGATGACCGCGAAGGACTATGAAGAGCAGTTCAAAGGATATCATCCGTCCGGTTCTCCGCCGACCAGTTCGCTTCATCCGGTTTCCCGGCAAGCATGGGTCGTGAGGAATTCCTGCTTCTGGCCTTTGGTGTCAACACGAACAGTAGAGCCGTCAGCCGCTCTACATCTATCCGGAACTGAGAAACCAATACCTGGAAGACGTCAGCGCATTTCCACAACGAGAACTACACCATCATGAAAAGCTCGCCGATCTCGCTGAAAAACAATACGACAACTTCAGTCGATCAGCATCAGCCATCTGCTCGTCTACTTCGATGAAAACGGCGACGGAACGCCCACGATGATCCGAGCGAATACGCCGACGGTCTCACAGCTGCGGAGCAAAGCCACGGTTCAGGCCGGACTCAAAGCCTCGTCGATGTGAGATTTACGACCGTGGCAATTACACGAGTGAAGCCGAAGGTTTGCAGACACTCGCAGAACAGTTCAACAACTCCGGACGCATCGATCATTGGCAGATTCACCTCCTACGAGCATCTGGATAAAAATGACTTTGGGCGGAATACGCGGACTCGGTTTCTACCTCAGTTCAGACCCATCTCGAGCGCAATCACCAGCACCTCAGTTCATTACCGGACAAAAGCGTCCTCGACACCGTCTTCTACGATCGCGCCATGGTCATTCTCGAAGAAGTCGAAGACATGTTCGGAGCGAATCGTCTTCCCCTCATCTGGACCTCTATGAAAGAAGTCATCGACCAGGACGCACTCGACAACGTCATGTCATCCTTCGGATGGCACCTCATCCTCGCATTGACACGCATCGGTGAAAGAACAGTGCCATCTACTCAGATCGGAAGATGACGAAGAACGCTACGTGACCGATGACTTAAACGTCTACAACGAGGACTCGAAACACTCAGCAAGCCAGATCGGGATTCTACATCGTCGGCGGGATAAAAGCGATGAAGGCGTCGTCCTTCCATCACGGTTCAATCAGCCGTAACGTCTATCTCAATCCCGTTCTGGAACGCTACAACAACACCTACATGCAACGGGAACTCGTCTTCAAAGCTCCACTCGAGGATGCCGAATTCGCTTCGGATCAGACGAACACGCGTTTCAACAACATCCGTAACATCAACAGACGTCAACTCGATCAGTACATGCTGTCTGACGTCATTACTTCGACAGTTTACGACGACCTCTATGGCGACTGGTTCGAAATTCTCGAAGCTACGACAAGACCCCTGACATGATATGAGGTCGCCCAACGCGGCCTCTTCTTACTGAACATTCGAACACTCAGACAAGGACAGGATACCCATGACATTTCTTCTCATAATGACCGGTTTGTTGCTTCTCGGCTTCATCATATTTCTGCTCGATCAGAAAAACCGCGGAGCGCCGCTTCGATTCAAGACGATGATCTTCACCGTCATCTCCGCGTCACTCTCGGTCTTCGGTTACGTGAACATCGGGAAACCGACGAATTACATAAGCAAAGACCTGAAACCTCATTCAAACATCACATTCCAAGTCTCTTCCCTGCGTGGAGACTTGTACCGGCTCGAATCGGCACTCGAACATGAGAACCGAGGACGCCATGGTCAATCCTGAAGACGATCCCGATCGGTTTCAGCGAAGAATCCGACGCCATCCGTTATGAGGTCCTCTTCTCTTTGAAAGAACGCCAGCCGTAGCCAGGTCTCCTTGATCCAGACCGACCAATACGGTACGCCGCGGTTCACGATCTTTCGAGTCTTTCTCTCAATTACCGCCAGGAAATCGTACTTGAAACGAATCGGGCTACGATCTTTCCGTCTGATCTTCCGGAATGCCATATCCGAGTTCGCTCTCGATACCATCGACCTCAGCATTCTCGACAACCGCATGTTTCTGGAGCCTACGACCTCTTCGAAGCGGACGAGAACGAAACGACGGTACTGATCGGCGTTTCGAACCCGCATTTCGGCCTCGATGAGCTGAAAATCGAATCGGTCGTCTTCCCGTATCTATATCGATAACGGCGACACGATGCTCACAACCCGTACCCGTCACCTCATCCCAGGCTGGATCGGATGACCACATGAACTCTTTCATCTCGAATACACGACGCTTTCAAAATACCATGACCTTCTGATCACGGCAACCGTCACCGACGCGCTTGAAACGTCTATACGCTGACCGGCGGATTATAGACACGGCCAATCCATGCGTTCCTATGAACGGTTTCTTCATCCGTATGTTATCATGAAAGAAAAGGAGTATCCATGGAAACGACACGTCTTCTACACCGTTGTCTGCGGATTGTTTTTCGTCCTGATGTTGATCGGTTTCATTTTTACCCATTGTGGTACGCGAACGTGCCAACACCGAAACATTAGTCGGCATCACGGGAATCCGGCGTGCCGGTCTACCGCTGGTCCTGCTGTTTTCGGCGGCATCCCCTCTCGTTTTCGTCTTTCAGAAGACCGAACAAAACGAACAGGATCCAGGAACGGCCGATATTGAGTTACGCAGGACTGCTGGGACTCATCAATCTTTCACGATCCGCCGGACTGATCGCCGCGGGCGAATACGAGACCCACACCGACACGTTATCCTATGCCGTTTTACACGATCGTCATCGCCTGCTTTTCAGCGGAGCCTTCTGCTGGAAGCGTGATACCATCCTACGACTCATACGTAAAAAAGATGGTTCGAAGTGAACCCCGTGTCGCAGAAAAAGGAGCCTCGGCTCCTTATTTTCATTGTTTTTCATCGAACTCTTGTAAACGCGTCCGATCGAGCACCGAAACCATCTGGCCAAACGGCCGTCAACGTCGTTCAGCGTTGCTCCAGGCACCGTCATCTTCGAATCGATCGTATCGAGATACCAGAGCAAGAAAGCGCTTCCCCGGTTTGTGGCTTTTTCGGCGAACCCGAAATGATACTGACCGTGATGCGAGAACCACTATGCTTGAGCAAAGCGCTTCCTCACACGTTTCATGCCCTGGTCACGTGCGGCCTCATCGATCACGATCGTCTGCATGACCAGATGACCGATGAGTTGCCCACTTCCGTCGTATACTCACCGTCCACGCCGCTGATCTCCCTGATCTTCAGAGCATGTCGTGCAGAATCGTCGCCGCATAGAGCAGATCCCCATTCAAAAAGGGATAGATCGAAAGAAACGGATCGATCATCCTAAGCATCGTCCAACGTATGGTAACTCAGTCCGCCGACATAGGCGTGGTGGAACTTCGTGGCGGCGGATGAAGATAGAAAAACTGCTTGTTCTTCTCATAGATCGTTTCGTATTTCCGATAGGACCGGGTTTTCAATCCGAGCCATAGCTCTCGACTTCTTTCCTGTTGTCATCATCGGCATCGGGCATAATCATAAGTGCTCGGCAACATTCCAGAGCCTCATCAGCAAGACAACACTTCGATGGTTCAAACGACAAACACCGCAACACGATGTCCTCTTCCGTTCGTGCGACGGCTTTCGCCTGGAAACGGTAGGCGTGTCCGAGTTGAGATGTTCGAGTTGCTCGAAATCGAGTTTGATGTTTACGCGTTGTTCTTCCCGTGTGACAATCGTCGTATTGCAAAAATGAGCACCCATATTTGATGTTCTCCTGAAGTTTTTCCGATGAATTCATACGTTTGATCGAGAATCAGTTCCATATCACTCCCTGGTTGTCGACGCTTCTCATCGCGTGATTCGATGAGGGCGTCGCACTAAGATTTCAAGTTCTTCTGACAGTACTTTTTTATATCCTGGGATGCTGAGCCAAGCTCCCGGTTTCCGTTTGAAAAGACGGATCAGTTCCGGGGCGGACCTTCAGGTCGAGTTCGCTTTTGATCGGCAGGTTTTCGAAATCGCGTTCGATCTTGCTCTTGAGATTCGGCGTTCGTTTCAGCATGAAACCGACCTTGTTCGCCAATAGACAATGATCGAGACCGTACGTATAGAAACGTAACCGGATCAAAGGTCTCTGAGTGTCCCGGCGAGCATGCTCATACGTCTTATCAACGATGCCGGTGCTTGTTCGAAAACGGCCACGCATCGGGGATATCCTTGCCAGGTGTGAAACAAAGCGTGAAAAGGCGTCCACGAAAGATATATCCATCGTCACGATGTACTCGATACCTTTCTTCAATCCGGGAAGAACGGCGTGCACGCCGGTTGAACGAGTGATTCGATTGCTTTCTTTACGCGTATTTCCCTTTGGGCATCTTGATCAGTTCGACCTGAATTCTTTCCATTGCGACATCTTTCAGACGCTCCTTGTACGATCCCGGATCGCCTCTTCCGGTCTTCTGCCGATTCCGAAGGCGAGTTTCGCCTGAAAATAGAAGGCACGCATCATCCACGCAACGCATCCTCGTTGAAGCGTTCGACCGGATGCCGATCGTCTGGATGATGCGGTTTCGCAGGTCTTCTCTGCCTTCCACATAATCGAAGATCTCCCCCCGTTCATCCATCAGCAAGCCGTTGATCCGGAAATCCGCGGCGTTTGACATCCTCTTCGACCGAGTTGCTGTAGGCGATGCCTTCAGGGTGCCTGCCGTCGAGGCCACGTCCCATCGATCCGGTAAGTCGTCACTTCGTAGGTATCCCTTCTGGATCCAGGACGGTCACCGTCCGTATTTCAGTCCGGTCGGCACCGTTTTGAACAACTTCGCAATATAGAGAAAAGGACGTGCATTGGTCGTAATGTCAACATCCGATATCGGTCGTTTCAGCATATAGTCGCGGAGCAGCTCACCGACGATATAGCCTCGTAGCCGGCCGCTTGAGATCGTGTAAATGCGCTGGCGCCATTGAGTCGTTCCCATAGATATCACCACCTATCCATTATAACAACTTTCCGGCCGCACGATAGTTCGAACCCGCAAATCGAAAGAAAAGCGCATTCATTTCATTCGTGTTATACTATGGATGGTGATATCATCGCGACCATCAAGAAGAAAACGATCCACAGGATCGAGATCAACAAGTCAAGTTCATCGCCTACCTGTTTCCCGCTCGAGTCGAAGGGAAGACATCGGACTTTTCTCGCGGAACTATGAACACCCCGACGAACCGCCTGTCACGCCACCCTCTTCGGTCCGGACGGAGAACAACAAACCGCCTCCAGACGACGGTGAACCGAGCCGTACGGCCGGCGTTCCGATCCCGCAAGGAAGTTGCTCAAGCACCACGACGTCACGAACATCCTGCGTCGTCGTACTATTTCGGCGGGATCAAAACGGTGCCGGCGGACTCGTTCGCGCCTACACGGAAAGCGACGGCGGAAGTCTGGAAAAAGCTCGTTTTTACACGAAAAAAAGTCGCGGCCTACCGCATAACCTTTTCCTACAAGGTGATCGACACGATCGATCACCGCTTCACGCAAAGCGCTCAAATCACCGAAAAAACGTTTTTGGAAAACGTCACCTACACGCACTGTTCTGAACAACGAAAACACGTCGCCTTGACGGAAGTAAACACCTGCTCGATCGTCGAAGAACTCGAACCACGGGTCATTCTTGAGGAATGACCCGTCCTTTCCGGATAGCACGAGACGCCGCGCGACAATACGTATGGATGATGGACAGCCGGTCGTCGACACGACGAGAAGATCGGCTCCTTGCCGACTCGATCGTTTCGATCCGCGACGCCGAGGTTTCAGCGGGATTGTTGGTCGAAGCCATGCGAATCAACGATTCCATCGGTACTGCAGTAATCCTTCCGGACGTTTTCACGCCGTCGATCATCTTGAGGACACTTCCGGCCAGCGTGCCGTCTTTCAGTCTCCTGCTTCCCGAGTCGGCACGACCCGATGACTTTCTGTCCACGCCAGATCGTATGTCCGTCTGCGAGACCGCTTGGCACGCATCGCATCCGTAATCAGGATGACGCGCCTGTCGCTCTTGTTTCGGATGAGCAGGGAAATCACATCCTCACTCGTGTGGATACAATCCGCGATGATCTCCAGTACGCGTCATCCGCCAAGAACATCGTTCCCACAACCCGGGATCCCGGTGATGAAGACCCTTCATGGCGTTATAGGCGTGCGTGAAGCAGGAAGCCCCCTTTCGCCAAGGCTTCTTTCAGTTTTACCTCGCCGGTGGCGTTCGAATGCCCGATCGAAAGGCACGATGTTCCGACTCCTGAGGTGTGAGACGAGTTCCGAGTCCGCCTTCTCTTTCGGGAGCGAGCGTGACTTCCTTGATTTTCCGCCCGACGCCACGGTCAAACCGGTCGAAGACCTCGATGAGGCTTTTGGATCGCCGCTTCGCTCTGTGCGCCGCCCAGACACCAGAGAAATGAACGGTCGCTTCCAAATGAACGCCGAGACATTCGGCTCCATCCCTCACGTGACTGTTTTGGACGTTTTCCAAGGCTGCATTGATCCGTTCGCTCGTTTCCGTCATGGTCGTCGCCAGAAAGGACGTCGTACCCTCTTTGGGCAGGTATACGTAGAAAAGCTTCGATCACTCGTTCGTTTAATCCCGCTGGCGTCTTTGATAAGCCACGTGAGATATTGCTGGTCGATGAGACGGGAATGACCGGAATATCCGGACGCCATCCAGTCTTTCACCGTTGAGATCGGCATGTCTTCCATCGATCCGAAAGCTTCGATCGTTTCGTTGAAAACGATATAACCGTTTTCGATGTTCCGCTCTTCTCCGTAAATCCGTATGTTTATGAGTATCATGATTTCTTCCTCCACTCCTATATACCACGTTTATACGCTTGATTTCAACTTGACGTTCCTCGGGAAGGTTGCTATAATATGGCTATCTTTCAACGAGAGGCCTATATGATCAAGATCGTTTTCCTGCCGCTCGACGAGCGACATACATATCGGCGACTATCCCAAGCATTTTCGCGAGTGCGGACATCGAACTCGTCCTACCCGAGAGAAACATTCTCGGAAACGAAACAACCCGCTTCCTTTCAAGCATTCGAAACTTTCTTGTGAAAGAAACGACGGACGCCTACAGACTCGTCGTCTCGATCGACATGTTGCTATACACGGCGGTATCGTCCCCTCGAGGCTTCATCAGTTCGATTTTAGAGCTGAAAGATCGACTTGCCCTTCTCGAAACGATCCGGGAAAACAATCCCGCTCTCAAAATCTTCGCTTTCGACCTCATCATGCGCAGCCCGCAATACGATTCGAGCGACGAAGGAACTTGGTATTACGAAACGTACGGACGCCTGATCTTTCGTCTCGGCTATCTCGAGCATCGCGGGGATCTCGGTCTTCTTACACCTGATGAAGAAACCGAACTCCGATTCGATCAAGGTTCCCGCTTACACCTCGACGACTACCTCGATCGCCGAAGAACCAATCTCGAATTGAACGCATGACTCTGAAGAAACTCGTCGAAGAACAGACGATCGCCTTCGCGATCTTCCCCCAGGACGACACCGCCGTTGCAGTTGCCGGCGCGATCAGCGGTTCTTCGAACGACGATCGACGCGATGACGCACTCCGATCACGTCTGATGTATCCGGAGCCGATGAAGTCAGGGAACGTCCTTTTGAGCCGAATGTATCTTACGCATGTCGGAATCAAACCGAAAATATTCCCTTATTATCGACGAATCGGCGAAGACGATGATTCCTCTGCTCGAAGACCGATACCTCGATACGACCGTGAAATACCGAATCCGTGCTGCCGGTGGCCCGTACGGCCACCTCGATCGCCGAAGCCGATATCGTGCTCTTCGTCAATGCGAGGCGCGGCGACACGGATGGCGTCGAGCGCAGAACATCACAGCCGATCGAGACGAAGGCATGACGACGCTCAGAAACATGAACGACCTCGGGATGATCGAAGACGTCATCGTCCATGAAAACAAGCATGCGATGATCGCCGACGTGGCGACCTTGAACGGTCGACCATGAACTCATGAAAGGACTCGATCAAGGGCTTCTGGACCCGTCTGTCCGCCTATGCGGGTTGGAACGTCTTCAATACGCTCGGCACGACGATCCCCTCACGGTATTCAGACCTACATGCACGGTTTCTACTTCGGACACCACGTCAACTTTCTGATGGAGTCGATACGTCGAGGACTACGGTTACATGGGCTTCGTCGAAGCGAGGTCATCGCCGAACTCGGCCGTCTCGGGAAAAACTATTTCGATGTTTCGGGAAAGAAGACGAAGTCGCGGCTCATCCGAGACGGACTCAGACGATTCGTCTGGAACTCTCTGCCCTCGCTCAAAAACCGCATCGAGATCGAATCGGTCACGCTCCCTTGGAAAGCGCATGTTCGAAATCGGTTTGTCCGTCAAAACAAAAAGCCCTGAGTCATCGCCCCAGGCTTTTTTGTGAGCATATAGGCTCAGTCGTTCCGGCATCGTTTCGATGGATCGCCCGTCTGAGTGTGACACTCTCCTGGTAGAAGGGTGAAGCAGCTCTTTGAGTTCGTTCAAAAAATCCCCGAAACGAGGTCGTAAATTCAAATACGCTACACCGAGAATGATCGTTTCTCCCGGATTGAAGGCCCTTCTACACGAGGTTCGCGATCCCTTCGGCCAGATATCTGTGAAAATCGATATGACACCTTGGGCGACCCCATCACCGGCATCGAACAAGTCGAAGAAGTTCTCGACCGTCATCGACATCCAACCCCTGCCTTTCGCGCCGCTTCGACGACAGAGGACATCGGGCCCGATCCTCCGAATCGTCCGTCTCCAGTCACCATATTGCCCATTCACCGGCAGAAAACGTATGCCCACCTTGATGAGTTTTTCCATCTTCGACGATCGCTCACTCCGATCCTGTTCCGATCACGTCATCATCAGAAACGAATCGACATGAAGAGATTCGGCGAGCGCCGCACAGTTGACGTTTTCCACGAATACCCGGGAGATCGGTTCCGTTCTCCACGATCTTTGTGATGTTCAAACCCTGATAACCTCTGATCGTGTCACTGGCCGATAGACATATGCCCGATTTCGAATCGATGACTCGGGGCTACTCAACGAAACGGCCTCGATCGAATACGCTTCCTTCAATTGTGGAAACCCGCCTCGATGACTTGCGCAGAATCGGAAGATGGGTCCGTCTTTGTCGGGATTGGTTTTCATGACCTTTCGGCATACGAAGCGGTCAAAATCATCCATGACACCATACTTGATCTCGTACCGCCGATATCGAACACGGCAAACCCTTCGATTCTCAGACATTGGGAAGACTGACGGTCGTTTCATCGATTCCCGATACGTGAATCACGATCCCGAGTCGATCTCATCCGCGTCATATCGAACGCGATCGTCTCGATTGTGTTCTCTTCGAGCGCGTCATCGTGAAATTTCTCTGTGTGCCGATCGCCATGAACGACCAGGAGTCGATCGTAGTATTCGACCTTGAGACGGTAGATCGTCTTCCGTCAACGACATTCTCAACGAAATAATCGGCCCGGAAAACTCCGTCAGAAACATGAGTTCGGCCGTTCCCTTTCACTGCGTCGTTTCCTCACGTTCCCACGTCGAAGCCTCATGCCCGTAAACGTAACTTTTGTATCGCCTTCGACTTCATAGTAAACGACCTCATCGAGGCTTCGACATAGGCGGCATCCGCCATCTTCGACAGCCAGATAATCCTCATCCGCGACGAAGTCGATATCCAAACGATAACTCGACGCATCGGAAAGCGACTCGATCGCGTTTTCAGAGGTGTCGGCAGGACGACCGGATCCTTCTTGCAGCTACCCAGAACAAGACGCATAAAGCCTATCCCGAAAGTATCATGTATTTCCATGTTTTCATGCATGCACACCTCACTTTGGCTCAATTATAGCACGCCCCATTTGTATAGTCAATTTGAAAAAGCGTGCCGGACATACCGACAAAATCCGTCTTTATTCATACTTAATACAATTTAAAAAGTGAAAAAAACGCTTTTTGGGTATTGAAACCGCTTTTATATTGTGATATCATGCTTGTAGAGACAAGTTACTTGCATAGTCAACTTAAACCCGTCTTAAAATTAAATGAAAAGGATAGTGAATGCAATGAAGAAATTTTTTAGCGTCTTATTGATCTTTGTTCTATCTTTCGCAATCGTCGCCTGTGATGAAGTCCAAGAACAGCTCGGCTTGCCGACCGAACTCACGGAAGCGCTCGAGAGTCTGACACTTCCGGCATCCGAAGTCACGACGGATATCGACCTTCCGACGATCGACGGCATCGACATCGTCTGGCAGTCGAGTCACCCCGAGATCGTCAACTCGCTCGGACAGGTCCATCAACCGACCTTTTCCCACGGAGATGCCGAAGTCACTTTGACCGCCCTCATTCTCTTTGAAGGCCAAGTCGTCACGAAGTCCTTTACCGTAACCGTACCGAAACTTCCGGAAACCGACCTTGAAAAACTGAACAAGGCGCTCGAAGAAGTCGCGGGTATGCTCGAAGAAGACTTCGTTACCGAAAGCATCGATCTTCCGACCCTGCTCTATGGAGCGAACATCGAATGGTCTTCAAGCAATCCTGAAGCGCTCGACGCGGAAGGCAACGTCCTTCGTCCTCATTTCGATGACGAAAACGCCGAAGTCATCCTGACCGCTTTCATCAGTGCCGGCGCCCAACTGCAAATGTACAAGCGCACGATCACCGTCGAAAAGATGCCATTCAAGCAATACGGCCTCATGAATGCCAATGAAGGCGCACCGCTCACCTTCAAGATCGTCACCGAAGAAGACCACGAACTCTACATCCCCTACGGTAACGTCAACAAGGAACAGATGGTCATCCAATCCCCGTATCCATACGTCTATACACCGACATTCGACGGTGAAAAAGTCCCCGAATTCGTCAATACCGTCGGTGACGTTGCCGCCAACGGCTGGGGTCTGGCATACGTCGTACGCAACGGCATCGTCGATACGCTCTATGACGGAATCGCCAACAAGATCTATGATGCGGAAAACCCCGAAGGACTTCCCGGACCGGGCGCAACCGCTTATGCCGCGGACATCACCATTCCCGAAGACGGATTCGTCATCGTTTTCCACAATTCCGGTGCAGCCATGGGCAACACCCTCAACGGTCGCGAATTCGCACGTAGCGTCATGAACGCACAACAGGCGATCGGCAAACCGCTCGAACTCGTCGGACTCGGACTCGAAGATGTCGGCGTCCAGTTCATGGGTGGCGTCTTCTGGAGAGGTTTCGCGGAAATCACCGTTCCTTTCCATTTCATCAACCCGAACCTGCTCAACTTCGACTACACATCAACGAGCATGACCAATGACGAAGCCGCACCGCTTGCTGACGGAACCAATGTCGTCGGTGCCTATCCGTTGCTGTTCAATGCCGCATACTTCGACACATACGGCGGTACGGCCGTCGATACCGGCCAAGGCTACACGCTTGCAGCCGTCATGCGTCCCGAATCGGAACCGACACAGACCATCCAGATCCAGGAAGAAGACCGAGACATCATCCTCTCGAACGAGTTTGAAATCTATCGTGTCTATGACGGAATCGGTGGTTCGATCAAGACCAAGGGCATGGCGAGCACATCGCTGCCTGGCGGAGACTCCGGTAAGAACATGGCTTTCGAACGCGATGGATTCCTGGCTTTCTGGGCGAACAACGGCGTCGATTACGCAGCCGATACGCACAATCGCCGCATCGCAGCCGATTACTTCTACGCGATTGAAAACTGGGTATGGGGTTTCACCCCGGTAACCGCGGAAGACATGATCCAGAAGGGCTATGACAAAATCGACTCTGCCGACGTCCTCGCTGAGATGGATTTCGTCGAGTAGATCACGATCACACGAAGCGGAACTCGGCCTGAGTTCCGCTTTTTTTTACCCGAGTCAAAACGCATCCGTTTTGTTATAATTGAAGTAACCGGAAACGTTTTGAAAACACGCAAAAACGACTTGAATAAACGCATGTCAACGTGTATAATACTTATATAGACAACCTAACTTGCCGAGGTGTGCCGTGTCGATCAAACGAATCATCATCCTCATACTCGTTCTGTCGCTTGTCGGAATCGTCATCTATGACGTGATGTCAAAGGACGAACCGATCCTTTCCCATGCGTTCAAGACTTCCATCGAAATCGAACAACCGGGAAACAGCGACTACGATCAATACGTTGAATCTTATCCCATGGAACGTCCCGAAACCACGCATCATCTGGGCGTCTTTTCGCTTGATGAAACGGAGAGCACAGGCTATGAGATCGTTCAAGGCGATGATTACGGCCTCGATAAAAACCTCATTCTGAGTCACGAAGTCGGAACGCTCACATTCGCATTCGACCTTCCCGAAAGCGGCTACTACAACCTCGCCTTGTCCTACTACCCGGTCGCCGGCAAAAGCAGTCGGATCGAACGCCTCGTCCGAGTCAATGACGTCATTCCCTTCAAAGCGAGCGAACGCATCGCGTTCTCTCGGATCTGGGTCAATGAAACCAACGACTTCAAGCGTGACTCGAACGGAAACGACATCATCCCGAGACAGATCGAAGCACCGAGATGGCTCGAACGAAGCTTTACCGATGCCGAAGGTCTGATCAACGGAAACCTTCTCTACCACTTCGAACAAGGCGAAAACACCATATCGTTCGAAGCTCTCAAGGAACCCGTCCTGATCGAACACGTCAAAGTCTATCAGGAAAAGGACCTCGTTTCCTATGATGCGTACAAGACCTCTTTTAGAAACGAGACCGATGCGCTCACCGGTACGGAGATGATCGTCGTTCAAGGTCAGGACATGAAAGAAAAATCGGCACCGACACTCTATCCGATCGCCGATCGGACCAGTGCCATCACGACCCCTCAAGACCCGTTCGCCCTTCGCGTCAACGCCGGTGGCGGATACAACTGGCGCGTGGCAGGCGATTGGATCACCTATGAGATCGACGTAAAAAAAGCCGGATTCTATGCCATCAGCATGCGCGCACGTCAGTCGTTCCTCCGTGGTGCCTATGTGACACGTCAACTTCGAATCAACGGCGAAATACCTTTCCTCGAAGCGGCAGAAATCCCGTTCGTCTACTCCGGTGAATGGAACGTCTATACGCTCGGAGAACACGAACCCTATCTCTTTTATTTCGAACCGGGTCGCCATGAGATCAGTCTCGAAGTCGTCCTCGGCGACTTCAATGAATCGATTCGAAGCGTCACGGAAGTCATCAACACGCTCAATCGGGCGTACCGCGAGATCATCATGATCACCACGACGCAACCCGATCTCTATCGGGATTATCAGCTCGATACCCGGCTCCCCGACTTGCTCGACACGTTCGATGAGACGAAAACAATGCTTGAAAACCTGTCCGAAGACCTTTTCGCGATGACGGGTGAAAGCAGCTCCCAGACCGCCATTCTCGACAAAGTCGCCCTCCAGCTCGCCGACTTCATCGAACAGCCCGAAACCATCCACAAGCGACTCTCCGAATACCAGAACAACATCTCGGCGCTCGGAGCCTGGATTCTCGAAATCAAGGAACAACCGCTTACCATCGACTATATCGCCCTCCATGCTCCCGAGCATGGGATCGAACGCGTCAACGCGAACATCGTCGAATCCTTTGTCTTCGGAATCCAGAAGTTCATCGCTTCATTCGTCATCGACTACAACAGCCTGTCTTCAACGGCGGATGCCAGTGACCTCAAAGGATCGATCACCGTCTGGCTCGGTACGGGTCGTGATCAGGCGAACATCATGCGTCGCATGATCGACGAGGACTTCACGGAACGCCACAAGATCGGTGTCAACCTCAACTCGTCTCGATGGATGTCCTTCTTCCCGCCATTGACGGGCGAAGGCCCGGATGTCGCGATCGGCGTGGGAAACGGATCCCCGTCAACTACGCGATGCGAAATGCCGTCTACGACATCCGCTCCTTTGACGACTACGAAATCGAACAACGTTTCCACCCGAGCGCGATCGTCCCCTACAGCTATCTCGGTGGCGTTTACGCCTTGCCGGAGACCCAACTCTTTCCCGTCATGTTCTATCGCGAAGACATTCTCGACGAACTCGGGATCGACATTCCGAAAACATGGACGGAAGTCATCGACATCATTCCCGAACTGCAACGGAAAAACCTGGACTTCTTCTTGCCGATCGACATCGTCGAAGCCGTCCAAGGCGTTCTTCCTCCGAACCTCATGTTTCTGACGCTTCTCTACCAGAACGGCGGCGTCCTCTATCTCGACGAAGGACGACGTACGGGTTTGCAGGAAAAGGTCGCGCTCGACGCTTTCAAACAATGGACCGATTTCTATACGAACTACCGATTCCAGATCCAGGCGAACTTCGTCAACCGTTTCCGCTCCGGTGAGATGCCGATCGGCATCTCATACTACAACATGTACAACACGCTCGTCGTCTTCGCACCCGAAATATCCGGCAATTGGAGTTTCACGACCATTCCCGGAGTCGAACAGGCAGACGGTACGATTGAAAATCTGTCGCCCACGACCGGAACCGGTATCCTTCTGATGGAAAGCTCCCAAGAAAAAGATCTCTCCTGGGAGTTCATGAAGTGGTGGACCGAAAAGGATACGCAAGTCCGCTTCGGTCGGGAAATGGAAGGCATTCTCGGCGCGGCCGCCCGTTACCCGACGGCCAACACGCAAGCGCTCGAAGAACTCCCATGGCCGGCCACGGACATCGCCATCCTGAAAGCCCAATGGGAAAAGACGATCGGCATTCCGGAAGTTCCCGGCGGTTATTTCACCGGCCGGCACATCGACAACGCCCTACGCCAAGTCATCAATACCGGAGCGAACCCGCGAGATACGCTCTACGAATATTCGAGTATCATCGACAACGAGATCAAAAGCAAGAGACGTGAATTCGGTCTCGACTAAACCTTTTGGAGACACGTGATGAACGAACGGATCAAAACGTACCGCGAACGACAAAAGAAAAGACGCGAACGACGTAAAAAGGAATTCGCCAGGAGCAGGGATCTCTACGTGCTCATGACGCCTTACTTTTTACTGTTTTTCATGTTCACGATCCTTCCGGTCGCCATATCGCTCATCTTCAGTTTCACCTACTTCAACATGCTCGAGTTCCCACGGTTCGCCGGTTGGGAAAACTATCGGAGACTCTTCTTTGAAGACGACGTTTTCATGATCGCCGTCAAGAACACGATCATGTTCGCGATCATCACGGGTCCGCTCGGATATCTCGGGTCGTTCTTCTTCGCCTGGCTCGTCAATGAACTCAAACCGAAGGTACGTTCCGTCATGACGCTCATCATCTACGCCCCTTCGATCAGCGGCGGAGCATACATCATCTGGCGTCTCATCTTTTCCGGCGACATGTACGGATACGCCAACAGCATTCTCATCCGACTCGGTATCATTCTGGAGCCGATCCAATGGCTCCAGAACCCGACATACATTCCCATCATCATCATTCTCGTCCAGCTCTGGTTGAGCCTCGGTGTCAGCTTTCTGGCGTTCATCGCCGGTCTGCAAGGCGTCGATCGCTCGCTCTATGAAGCGGCGGCGATGGACGGCATCAAGAACAGATGGCAGGAACTCTGGTATATCACACTCCCCTCGATCAAACCGCAGCTGATGTTCAGTGCCGTCATCCAGATCACGGCATCCCTCGCGATCGCCGAAGTCGCGATGAATATCGCGGGTTTCCCCAGCGTCAATATGCCGGTCATACGATCGTCACGCACCTGATCGACGTCGGAAATCTTCGGTTCGAGATGGGATATGCCAGCGCGATCGCCACGATTGCGATTTCATCATGATGCTCGGCAGCAACCTCATCGTTGATGCTCGAGAAGGGGTGGGAACATAGCATGAAAAAGCGTTCCCTTTTTTACCGAGGGCGTTGGCGGCTGATGCGGCTGATCCAGCCGGGCAATGCTCTCAACCGATCGCTCTACGGTGACGTTCTTCTCTTGCTGGCACTCCTGACGTTCGGAGCCTTCACGGCCTATCCGATGATTTTCATCATCAACAACGCGTTCAAACCTTTGAGCGAAATACTCATTTTTCCACCGAAACTGTTCGTCAGAAACATCACGTTCAACAATTTTCTGGACCTTTTCCAACTCATGGCGGAATCGTGGATTCCCGTATCACGATACGTGTTCAACACGATTCTCATTACCGTCGTCGGAACGGCCGGTCACGTCATCTTCGCTTCCATGGCGGCCTACCCGTTGGCGAAACACCGTTTTCCGGGTTCATCCTCGTTATCCAAGATCATCGTCTATTCCCTGATGTTCAATACCGCCGTAACCGCGATCCCCGCCTACATCATCATGACGCAGATCGGTCTGATCGACACGCTCTGGGCGATCATCCTCCCCGCTTTCGCTTTCAGTCTCGGCCTTTACCTGATGAAAAACTTCATGGAACAGATCCCCATGGCCTACATCGAATCCGCCTACATGGACGGGGCATCGGAATACCAGATATTCTGGCGGATCATCATGCCGCTGGTCAAACCGGCCTGGCTGACGTTGATCATCCTCTCCTTTCAGACGCTCTGGGGCGCGACCGGCGGTCAATACATCTACAACGAAGCATTGAAACCGCTCAGTTTCGCACTCAACCAGATCGTCGGCGGCGGAATCGCCCGTACCGGTGTCGTCGCGGCGGTATCCCTTTTCATGATGGCCGTTCCCGTGACCGTCTTCATCGTCTCACAGAGCAGCATCATCGAAACCATGGCCCATTCGGGCATTAAGGAGTGAGCCCATGAAAAAACGTATCTATACGCTCATCATCCTTCTTTTGACATCCCTTTTCGTCTGTTCGATCACTTCCCATGCGGAAACGAACTATCCGAGCTATACCTACGACTACTGGAAAAGGCCGCTCCCGGGAGCCAGTCCCTATGTCGTGGAACGCGTTGTTCTCGGCAGTTCGATCGACATCTCCCTGCCGACCGACGAAGCGAATGCCCCGAAGACGCTCACATACATCGAAGACCTATTCGTTACCGAAACCCACTACTACATCGTCGATCTGCAGGCAGCCAAGATCATCGTCACGGACAAAGGGTTCAATGTCGAACGCATCATCGATCGTTTTGAGGAGAAAGACGACGACCATTCGATCATCGAAACACACGTTCTGATACGTCCCAGAGGCATCTACGTCTCCGAAGATTCGATCTACATAACCGACGAAAAGGACCAGAGAGAAGGCGTGATCTACGTCCTCGACCACGACTTCGAGTTCATTGACAGACATGAACGACCGGATCACCCGACCTATGCCTCGGACATTTTTCGTCCGAACAAGATCGTCGTCGATCGCGCCAAACGGATGTATATCGTCGTCACGGGTGCCTTCGACGGCATCGTCGAACTGCAACGAGACGGTACGTTCAGTCGGTTCATCGGCGTCCAGCCGGTTGTTCAAACCCTGACCTGCTCTGGCGAAACTTCGTCACGCGAACAGCTCGCGCGTACGAGACTGTTTCGCCGATCGAGTATACCGCCATGTGATCGATCGTGAAGGTCATCACGCACCGCGAAAGGAACATCGACCGCCCGATTCAACGCATCAATCCGAAGGGGTCGGACGTCCTCGTGAAGAACGGTTACAATAACCCCATCGGTGACGTCCGCATGCCTATCGTAATCGAAGCGGACTGACAGGAATCGACGTCAACGATTATGGAATGTATAGCGTTCTCGACCGGACGAACAAAAGGTCTTCACGTACAATGATCGAGTGCCATTTCGCCTGATGTCACCGGGTTTCGAAGGCGATTATGCCGGAAACTTCATCTATCCGACAGTCCGTGTCGGCATGATGGCGACAACCGTCGTCGCCGACTCCGACCGACGCCATAACGAATCCTTACGCTCTTCTTCAGGACCGCGTTCGGCGCGAGCCAACTGGGCCAGTGAACTCACCTATCTCGGTGAGAACATCGATGCCGCCGACATCTAAAAAGACATCCTCACCATGAACAGCGAACTATTCACTCGCCTACATCGGAATCGGCCACGCTTACTTATCGCGACGGGAATACGCCTGGCTATGGAAACTACCGGCTCGGTGCGGACCGGATCAATTACTCGAAAGCATACAAGGAATACCGACGCATTCGCTTCGAAGAGAACTTCCCCCTCGTCGGCACGACCGCGGCAATCATCATTTTCTTTCTTCTCGCCCGACCGATCATACGTGATCTGAAAAAGAAGGAGTAGGTGTTCGTGACCAAGCACATGCTTGAACTCAAACCGAAGATCAAAGACAATCTCAAAACGTTCACCGAACGTTTCTTTGTCTTTCCCCTCTACATCCTCTCCCACCCGATTGACGGGTTCTACGAGATGAAACACGGCATGAAGGGGTCACTCAAAGTCGCCACGATCTTCTTTTTCATCTACTCGCTGCTCGGTATCGTCGAATACGCCTATACCGGTTTCCTGTTCAACAACGTCGACCCGAACACGTTCCGTTTTTTCAAATCGATCGTTCTTTCCGTCCTTCCCTTTCTCGTTTTTATCGTCGCAAACTGGTCGATCACATCGCTGATGGACGGAAAAGGGAAAATGAAGGAGATCTACATGGTTGTCGGGTACGCCTTTTTCCCGAGCATTCTCATCCGGGTCTTCAACCTTTTCATGAGTCACTACTACACGCTCGACGAAGCGTTCTTCTATCACGGCGCGAGCACGCTCGCGTTCGTACTGGTCATTCTTCTGATCTTCATGGGTATCCGCTCCATTCACGAATACTCGCTTTTCAGAGCGCTCGTAACCGTCTTCCTGACACTCATCAGCATGTCCATTCTGCTTTTCCTGGGCTTGCTCGCGCTCAGCCTCGCCCAGCAGATCATCGTTTTCATCCAGACCATCATCAAGGAAATCACGCTCAGACTATAAGGGAGGTAACGACACATGGGACACATCGCCAGACGCATCACGATCATCCTGATCATACTCGCCATCGTTTTTTTCGTCGTGCTTTTCAATCGTCCCCGCAAGCTCGATATCGACCTCATCTATGAGGACAATTCCGTCGGCACGATCATGACCACGGATCGTCATCATACGTCCGATGTGTCTGTGAACGGATTCGACGCCATCGCCGAGAACGACTTCCTCAGACTCCTGATCGACCCGCAGACATCCCATTTCGCCGTATTGGACAAACGAAACGACTACGTCTGGCACTCAAACGTCCTCGGCATCGACCCGAGTGCGACAAAGACATATCGGGACTTGCAGAAGTCGACCCTCGGCATCACCTACAAGGAAACAGACGATACGACGCGTTACCTGACGAACTACGCGTACTCGATCGAAGACCGACAGTTCGAGATCGAGTACTTCGAAGACGGGTTTCAAGTCGATTACACGATCGCCGACCGCAGCCCCAAAGGATACTGGTTCCCGACGAAAATCGCGCGTGACCGTTATATCCAGCTCGTCTTGAACCCGTTCGAAGAACACGCGTTCGACAGCGAAGCGGAACGCATCGAATACACGAATTACTTGCGTAACGCCTACGTCCAACTCGAAGACGACCCCGACACCTACGTTCTCGCTCTCGTTACCGGCGACAACACCTCGAGCGATCTCGCCGGCATCGACGTCCTCTATCTCTTCGAGATCTTCTATGAGATCGGCGACTACGGAAACAAGATAGACGATAACGGGGATCCGGTCGAGTCCTACCACCTCGACGACGTCCGATACGACAACGCGCAATACGACTATGTCGTCGATCTCAAGGATCCGGAATTCATGGTTCCCTTGACCGTCGAGCTTCTCGATGACCGAATCGAAGTCGTCGTTCTGACCGAAAAAATCGTCACGAACGACCCCTTCGAAATCGTCGATCTCGACGTCCTCCCCTACTTCGGCGCGGCCGATTCCGAAGAGACGGGCTACATGATCATCCCCGAAGGGTCGGGCGGACTGATCGAACTCAATAACGGAAAAACCACCCAGAGATCCTATGTCTCGCACGTGTACGGAAGGGATCACACGTTGATCCCGAACGGCCTCGACATCGAGGACGTCGGAGTTCGTCTGCCGTACTACGGCATGAAACACGACCAAGGGGCGGTTCTCACGACGATCGACCAGGGCGCGGAACACGCCCGCATTACCGCCGAAGTCGCCGGAAAGAGCGACGCGTATAACCGGATTCACGCCCGTTTCACCCTCAAGGATTCCGGTCTCTATTATCTCACACAGGCAGGTATCCCCATCTGGAACACGTCGAATTACCGTTATCATCCGACGATTTCCTTCTACTTTTTCGCACATGACCAAGCGAACTACACGGACATGGCGAAACTCTACGGCGACTACCTCCAAGCCCGTTACGGTCTGAATCATCAAACCGAGGGCACGCGATCCCTCTATCTCGACCTGCTCGGTTCCTACGACTACGAGGACTACTTCCTGTTCTTCCCTTACGAGAACACCGCTTCACTCACGACGTTCAAGGAAGCGAAGACCATGATCGAGCGATTCGAAGAAGAAGGCATCGACCGACTCGTCCTCGACTATGTCGGTTGGTTCAACAAGGGAATCGACCACCGTCTTCCCAGACGCATCAACAAGGACCGTGTTCTCGGATCGACCAAAGATCTCGAATCCTTGAACGACTACGTCGAAGACCACGGACACCTCCTCTATTTCAACGTCGACTTCGTCCGTCTTCACGACAAACCGACCCTCTACAGCAACCAGAACATCGCCCGAATCGTCGGCGGGAACGCCAACGGAGCTATTTCGTTCGACATCGCATCCGACTTCCGGACACGACCAGGACCCCTATTACTACCTCAAAGTCCAGCGATCAAAAACAATTCCGAGTCCTTCCTCAAGGACTTCCAAAACAATTCCCGGAAAAAACCTTTCACATTACCCGGTGAAGAGAGATCTATGGAGACTTCACACCAACGACACCCGGGCCTACATGAAGTCACTCCCATATTATCGAACATCATGGCGTCCCTCGGCGCTTCCCGTTCGCTCATATGCTATCGAACACGAACGCTTACGGCCTTCCCCTTCTAGTCAGCCCTTCGCGATCTGTCGACCGGTTCCACGAAGGGCCCCTCTCGACCACGTGATTCCTTTTCTATCAACTCGCCATCGCCGTCGAATCGATTACGATGCCTTCGATCAACTCGACCAGGTCTATCGATCATATTACTCTGTTGAAAGCGCTTCAAACCGGTCGAATTCAAATACACTTTTATCCTATCGTAGTTCGGAGCCAATTTCTCGATGAACTACAACACCTATTGCCATGCATCGAATTTGACTTTCGTTTAACTGCCAGCTGGCACCAATGCCGGTGAAAATATGTTCAGCCGATCTTTGTAACAGTGGAAAATTTTGCGAAATACGCCGGGTCATCGACGCAATCATTACTGTCACCGAATATGACATCGGCACTCGTTGTCAGCTGACTTACGGGATAACTGACGGTCACGATCTCACTTGGTGGAGGGTGGATATCTGCTTCAAATTTCAAAAATTTCACCACCTATAAGGTAGTTAAATAATCCTTCAGACGCCTTTCATCGCCTGGCTTTGCCTTAGGTTTAATTTTTTCACCCAAATGCCGATTGTTATCTGCGCTTCTTAACGCCTTTTTCATCCTTTTCACCGGCGGCGATCGACCGTTTCATTCTGGAGAAAACGATCGAAGGCGGAACCTTCTACAAGATGGGCATTCTCTTCGAGTTCGTCGGATTCGAAAACTTCCGGTACGCCTGGAACGTACACAGCGAATACCGTCGCGTCCTCGTCAACTCGATGGGCGAAGCGGCGATCAACCTTCCGGTCATCATCATCTTCAGTCTCCTCATCGCCGCGATCCTGAACACCCGCTTCAAAGGCAATGTCTTCGCTCGAGCCGTCTTTTTCCTCCCGGTCATTCTCGCTTCGGAAGCCGTCAATGTCGCCTTGAGCCAGGCCGTCGACCTTCAGGCTCTCATGGAAGGGGAACGGATGGGCGTTTTCGGCAATTTCGAATTGAACGTCCTTCTGATCGAAGCGGGATTTCCGGAAGCGATCGTGACGTTCCTCGCCCAGACGGTCAATACCATCTTCGGGATCATCTCCCTTGCCGGTGTCCAGATCCTCATTTTTCTGGCGGGCCTGCAGTCGATCCCCTCACACCTCTACGAAGCCGCCAAGGTCGAAGGCGCGACACCCTACGAATCCTTTTGGAAAATCACCATTCCCATGGTTTCTCCGCATATCATCACGGTCGGGGTGTTCACGATCGTCGATTCGTTTCTGCGAAGCCCCGTGACACGGCTGATCATCCAGACCAAGGACAACCAGCAATACGGCGTTTCCTCGGCGATGTCCTGGATTTACTTCGTCGCCGTCATGACGTTTTTGGGCATCTTCGTCTATCTTTCGAACAAGGGGGCTTTCTATTATGACGACGAACATTAGGAAGCATCTCGAACGAATCGTCGGTAAACCGGATCACATCCGGGCGAAACTGAAACGCATCTCGATTTCCTTGTTCCGGGGATTCATCGTTTTCGGTCTCTGTTTCGTCGTCATCTACCCGATTTTGCAGATGATCGTCGCCGGGATCAGCGACCTCAGAGACTTAAACGATCCCCTGGTCGTCTGGATCCCACGGACGATCAGCCTGGAAACGTTACGGATCGCCGCGTCGGCCATCAACTATTTCTCGGCTCTCAGGAATACGTTTCTGATGTCTTTTGGCGTCATGCTCATCACCGTCTTTTCGACGTCACTCGCGGGATACGCTTTCGCCCGACTTCGTTTCAAAGGCATATCCGTCCTCTTCGTTTTCGTCATT
>JAGYNT010000079.1 GCA_018399615.1 Acholeplasmataceae bacterium | reverse complement strand
TCGTCCGGTGTCTCGAGAAACATGAGCTGCAAAGCAGCATCATGCCGCATGAACTCACGACGGATATCCTTTCTCTTATGGACAGCATCAGAAAACAATGGAACTTCAAATATCCCGGTGAATAGAACATGGGCGAGATCGACTCTCGCCCATGTTTTTCATTTGATGTACTGATTGAGAATGCGGATGACTTCCTCGAGTTTCTCTTCGACGGTTCCGTCATGATAGGCATCCTTCACGCACGTTTCGATATGGTTTTTTAGGACGCTCAGATTCGCCTTTCGCAAGAGCGAGGATACGGCCAGAATCTGATTCGATATGTCGACACAATACCGTTCGTCTTCGGTCATGCGGATAATCGCATCCATCTGACCGCGTGCCGTCTTGAGCAGAGTCAACGCTTCCTTGTGTTTTTCTTTCATGTCCTACTCCTTTCGAAATCGATCGTCTTCAACCGAAGCGAATTATAGATGACGTTGAGCGAACTCAAGGACATCATGGCCGCTCCGATCATCGGATGGAGCAGTCCGAACATCGCGAACGGAATCGCGATCGCATTGTAGATCCAGGCCCAGAAGTAATTTTCCCTGATCTTTTTGAACGTCGCTTTCGAAAGCGTGATCGCCTTGATCACGACCTCGATCTCACTGCTCACGAGCGTGATGTCCGCCGCTTCGATCGCGATATCGGTGCCGGTTCCAAGGGCGATTCCGACGTTGGCCTGCTTGAGTGCGGGAGCGTCGTTCATGCCGTCACCGACCATCGCGACGGTCTGATCGGTTTCCTGCAAGATTCGCAGCGCATCGACTTTCCCATCGGGTGTGACCCCGGCGACAACATGGTCGATGTTCGCCTGTTTCGCAATGGCACGTGCCGTCCGATCGTTGTCTCCGGTCACCATGACGGTCTTTATACCCATGGACTTAAGCGCGTTCATCGCTTCCTTTACCCCGGACTTCAACCGGTCGGCGACGGCGATGATCCCGATCAGCCTTTTGCCCTCGGCAACCAGAAGAACCGTTTTCGCCTCCTCTTCGAAACCGCTTATGACATCCTCGTGAGTCTTCGTCTCGATCCCATGGTTTTCCATGATGCGTCGATTGCCGATCACGACCATGACGCCATCGATCGAACCGGTCAGGCCCATACCGGTAACCGAGGCGAAGTCCCGGACGTCTTTCAAGCGAATCTTCAGGGACTTCGCATCCGCGAGAACCGCTGTCGCAAGCGGATGACTGGCATGATGCTCGAGCGATGCGGCCGTTTGGATCAGTTCCGATACGTCACCATGGATCACGTGACGATCCGTCACTTCCGGCTTGCCGTAGGTAAGCGTCCCCGTTTTGTCGAAGGCGATCGCTTTGACGTCCTTAAGAGTCTGTACGGCTTCGCCGTTACGAATGAGTATGCCTTGTTTCGCTCCGATCCCGCTACCGACCATGAGAGCCGTCGGTGTGCCGAGACCGAGTGCGCAGGGACAGGCGATGACGAGCACGGCGGTCGACGTGATGAAGGCAAGCCTGAGCGGAGTCTGGTCGCTATTGATCCACGGCAGGTAGTTTTCCATGAATCCGAGAATGCTCAAGTGGAACTCGGAAAAGATCAGAAACGAGAAAAACGTCAAGACCGAAAGGATCATGATGACGGGGACGAAATACCCCGTGACGCGATCGGCGAAAGCCTGAATGGGAACCTTGGATCCCTGACAGCTTTCAACGAGTTCGATCACTTTCGAAAGAAACGTATCCTGTCCGGTTTTCGTCACTTCGACTTCGAGCGATCCCTCGTAGTTGATCGTCGCCCCGATGACCTCGTCACCGATCTCTTTCAATACCGGCATCGACTCGCCTGTCGCAAGCGACTCATCGATCCGACTCTTGCCCAAACGAACCGTTCCGTCGATCGGAACGCGTTCTCCGGGACGGATCATCATGATGTCGCCGACTTTGAGATCGGACGTCCCGACTTCGATTTCTTTGCCGTTCACGATGATTCTGGCCGTCTCGGGACTCAATGCCAACAGTTTTTCGATTGCCTTTGACGCTTTTCCTTTTGCCCGTGATTCGAGAAATTTGCCGATCAGGTGGAAGGTCATGATGGTCGCGGCCATCTCGATGAAGGTCGTCATCGGGAAAAAGATGCCCATAAGACCGATCAGATAAGGCGGCAGAGAACCGAGGGATACGAGAACATCCATGTTCGGACGCCCGCTTTTCAGTGATTTCAAGCTCTTTTTGTGGACATCAAGACCGAAAACGAAGACGACCGGAGCGGCGATCAGCGCGACGATCGGAACGTAGAAAGGCATGTCGACAACGAACATGTCAAGAACCATGAGAATCATGATGATGGAAGTCAGAATCGCGCTCTTGACCATTTTGTTTCGAGCCAGAGTCATGCGGGCATGATCATCCTGTTTCGCCGCATCGACACGTTTTTCGAGATCGAGATCATAGCCGATTTCTTGTAATGCTTCTTTGAATCGCATCGGCTTGATTCCATTTCCATCATAGCTCACCTTAAGCTGTTCGGTCGCCAGATTGACGTTTGTTTCCTTGACGCCAGCGAGTTCGGATACGCGCTTTGTTACGTGCGTCGCACACATCTGACAAGTCATTCCGATCACTTTGAACGTCTTCGTCACCGCTTTGTCATCGAGTGACGTCGCATCATAACCGATTTTGCGAATCATTTCCCGGATTCTCGATTCGTCGATTCGAGTATCGTCGACATCGACGTGCAGCATGTCGTTTGCAAGATTGATCCGGGATTCCAGGACTCCTTCGACATCATTCAAGACGTCATCGATCCGCGTCGCACACGACGAACAGGTCATGCCATGGATCTTGAACTTCAGTGTTTTCACGATAGACCACCTTTCCTTACCCCCTATAGGGGGGGTAATCTCATTATAGAGGAAAAGGTCGAGACAGTCAATCCGTACGCAAAAAAACGGAAGCAACATCCGCTTCCTCCCCCTAAGTCCCTGTCAATGAATGGCCTAAAACGATCCGAATGCGAACATGAACAAGAGAATGGCTGTTATGAAACCGGTGTAGATCAGCGCATCACTCTTGATAATGGTCGATTCGTAACGCCTGTTGAACGTATTCATGGTAATGACGAACCGTTCGGTAAACGAGGTGTCGTCACTGCCGCGCAACGAGAGTTTCTGAAGCGACACCGGATCGATCGGACACTGATCGCCGTACATGAGCGTGCACGATTTCCGCAAGACCTGATAGAACGGAAAAAAGAAAAGATACTCGATACTGAACCATTTCGGCAGGCGCAGATGAAAGAGGTGATACTTCGTCCCGAGGGCGAAGATCAACGCGCCCAGGATGACGACCAGAAGCATCGTCAGAAGATCCGTCGTCGTGAAGAAAGCGAGATCACCGATATATTTCTTGATGAAGGTCGGATCATAGGTCGTCAGCTTCAGCTGTGGAATGATGAAATGATCGAGAATGAATCGTGGTGCCAGACCGATGACGACGATCAATGCGGCCAGACCGGCCATGGCCGTATCGAGACACGTATAGGTCGGTTTGATATGGTCGTAGTTGTTCTTCGTCTTCCGCAGGAAAACGTAATAGAAAAGTTTGATGAACGACGTCACCGTACCGGCGCTCACGACAATGAAAATCCATTCGGCGTACTTGAAAGACGCGTGTCCGTACTGATAGGATTCGACGATGCCATGGTGAACGATCGACTTCGAAATGAAACCGTTGAAAAGCGGAACACCACTGATCCCGAGACAGGCGATGAGACATACGACCGCAGTCAGCGGAAGTTTCTTCCAAAGACCACCGAGCAAATACATGTCGGTTTCCTTGGTGTGGAAGTAGACGACGCCGGCGACCATGAACAAAAGGGATTTGAACAGAGCATGGTTGATGGTATGGTAGAGAGCTCCCGAGTAACCCATCGCACCTCGGTAACCCAAATAAAGCGATACGCCGATCCCGACGACGATATAGCCCATCTGGCTGATCGAGTGATAGGCGAGCATACGCTTGATGTTCGACTGCTGCAAAGCGAGAAAGACACCGATGGTCATCGTGATGATTCCAAGCCAGATAATCGAAGCGCCGACGGCTTCGGTCGTGTTCCAGATCGGATCGATGTATTCGGTTACCGCGTCCTTACTCGGAAAATAGTAGCTCGTCGCGACGCGCAAAATGCCGAACGCCCCGACTTTGATCATGATTCCGGAAAGAAGCGCACTGGCCGGAGTCGGAGCGACCGGGTGAGCCCGCGGCAACCACACGTGCACGGGAGCCATACCGGCCTTGATGCCGAATCCGAGCACGAGCAGTCCCATGATCCAGTATTTGAGTGATCCGAGGTCTTTCAAGACGTGAATGGCGCTTTCGAAGGCGAGACTGCCGACATGGGCATAGATCAGCAACATGGCGATCAGAATCATGAAACCACCGATGAGACCCATGAAGATGTAGTTGAATCCGGCTTTGAACGAATCCTCTTTCTGTCCGTGGATCACGAGCATGTAGGATGCCACGGTCATGACTTCGAAAAAGAGAAACATCGTCAAAAGGTCACCCGCCATGATCGCCCCCAGAACGGAAGCATACGTGATCGCGATGAAGAAGAAAAAGCGCGTACTGTGCAGTTCCCGTTTCATGTACTCGTGGGCATAGACCATGACCAGAAACCAGATGATCGCCGTAAGCAGGAGAAACGTATATGAGAGCATGTCGACTTTGAAACTCAGACCGA
>JAGYNT010000078.1 GCA_018399615.1 Acholeplasmataceae bacterium | reverse complement strand
TCCTGGGCTCAGAACGACCACGCGGTCGAGACGTGCACGGATTTCAACGCGATGGACAACGGGTCGCTCGTGACGATGCCGAACGCCTCGGATGACGATCTTGTCCACGAAACGATCAAAAACACCTTCAGAGGAGATGAACGAACATGAAAAAAATCGTGCAATGCGTACCCAATCTGTCGGAAGGTCGCGACTCCGGAAAAATTGAACGGATCGTCGCTCCCTTGAAAGACAAAGAGGGATTCAAAGTCATCAGCGTCGAGCCCGACCAGGATTACAACCGAACGGTGATCACGCTTCTCGGGGACCCCGAAAGCATGATCGATCCGCTTGAGGCGTTTTTCGCTCGTGCGACAGAAGAAATCGACATGAACGAACACGAGGGCGAACATCCGCGGATGGGCGCGATCGATGTCGTGCCGTTCATCCCGATTTCCGGTCTCAAGATCGCCGATTGCGTGGGCTACGCCACGCGTCTGGCCGAACGGGTCGGCACGCACCTCGGCATTCCCGTCTTTCTTTATGCCGAAGCGGCGACGGCGAAGAATCGCGTATCCCTGCCCAAGATTCGCAAGGGTGAGTTCGAAGGCATGAAAGAAAAAATCAAAAGCGAGCAATGGAAACCCGATTTCGGACCGCAGGCATGTCACGAAACCTTCGGAACGACCGCGATCGGGGCGCGGATACCCCTGATCGCCTACAACATCGATCTCAATACCGATGATGAGAAAATTGCCGGTTCGATCGCTCGCGCGATCCGCAAATCGAGTGGCGGTTTTCAGCATATTCAGGCCGGACCGGCGTATCTCGAGGAGCGCGGGCACGTGCAAGTGACGATGAATATTCTCGATTACAAGAAAAATCCGATCTATCGTATCTATGAGACGGTCAAAATGGAAGCGAAACGTGATCAAGTCGAGATCATGAGCTCCGAAGTCGTCGGACTCATTCCGCTCGACACGCTCAAACGGTCGATCGCCTATTACCTGTCTGCCGAAGGCAAGGACGTACCGGAAACGATGTCCATCGACGACGTCGTGCTTGCCGCCCGCACGTATCTGTTGATCCGAGACTTTTCGCATTCGAAGATCATCGAAGCGAATCTTTAGGAGGATGACCATGTTCGCAGACCGTATCATCACGCATATCGACCACCTCTACACGACAGAAGAAACACCGCCCTTGCGAAAGGGAGCGTTGAACCGGGTACGTGTCCATGACGACGCCTATATCGCTTTCAAAGACGGTCTGATCCACCAGATCGGTATGGGGAGTCACGATCATCTGATCGGCGAGCACACGATTCTTCATGACGGACGTCATTCGATTGCCGTACCGGGCCTGATCGATTCCCACACGCATCTCGTACACGGTGGTACACGTGAAGACGAATACGAACGATTGCTCGAGGGCACGCCCTACCTCGATATTCTCGCCGAAGGCGGCGGGATCCACGGAACGGTCGAAAAGACGCGAAAGGCGTCGTTTGAAGCACTCTTACAGAAAGCCTTTCGATCGCTCGATCAGATGATGCTCCATGGTGTCACGACGATCGAAGGGAAGAGCGGTTACGGTCTCGAAACGAAGACCGAACTGAAACAGCTCCACGTCATGAAACGCTTGAATGAACGCCATCCGGTCAAAATCGTCGTTACCGCGATGGGAGCTCACGCCGTACCCAAGGACATCGACCGAAAAACATACATCGAATCGGTCATCGCCGACCTTTCCACGATCAAACGGGAAAACCTGGCGTCCGCCGTCGATGTCTTCTGCGAAACCGGCGTCTATTCGATCACCGAAACGAAACGGATTCTCCTCGCAGCGCAAAAACTCGGATTTCGAGTCAAATTGCACGCCGATGAGATCGATCCGCTCGGCGGAGCGGGGCTCGCCGTCGAACTGAACGCGTCAAGTGCCGATCATCTCATGGCGATCTCGGATCAGGACATAATGACCATGAGCACAAGCGATACCATCGCCAACCTGCTTCCCGGCACGTCTTTCTATCTCAACAAGGAATACGCGCCCGCGCGCAAGATGATCGATCAAGGCGTCGCCGTTTCGATCTCCGGTGACTACAATCCCGGCAGCTGTCCGACGGAAAACTTTCAGTTGATCATGCAACTCGCCTCGAACAAATTGAAAATGACGCCGACGGAAGTGTTGAACGCCGTAACCGCGAATGCCGCCTATCACTTGAACTTATTCGACAAGGTGGGTTCCCTTGAAGTCGGCAAACGGGGAAACGTCGTTCTCATGCGTGTGCCCAACTTGAGTTATGTGTTCTATCACTTCGGAATCAATCATACCAAAGACGTCTTCATCGATGGCCTGCCGACGGTCATCGACCAACGTATCATAAGGAGGAAAAACCATGAATAGACTCATTGACAGATCCATCGTCGATTTCATCGCCGAACTCGATTCGAGTTCACCCGCACCGGGTGGCGGATCCGTATCCGCGCTTTCGAGTGCGCTCGGAGTCGCTTTGGTTCGTATGGTCGGACATCTGTCCGTATCCAAAAAACGGTTCATGAAACTCGACCAAGCGATCCAGGACGAGTTCAAACGGACGATTTTCGAACTTGAAAACAAAAGAAAGCGTCTGGAGGAACTCGTCGATCTCGATACGAAGGCTTTCGATCGGATCATGGCAGCAATCAAGTTGCCGAAGGAAACCGATCGGGAGCAGCGTGTCCGAAACAAGGAACTCGAAGAAGCGACTATCGAAGCGATCAACGTTCCGCTCGAAGTCGCCCAGGTTTCGATTCGCGCGCTCCAGTCCATCGAACGTATCATGCGTCACGGAAACAAACAGGCCATCTCCGATCTCGGTGTCGCAGCCCTGATGCTTTCGAGCGGTGTCGAAGGCGCGTGCCTGAACGTCCTGATCAATCTGCCCGGTCTAAGCGATGAAGCGCTCAAGCAGACCTACCGGCAAGAAGCAAAAAAAATGATTGAGCGGGCGCATACCCATCGTGATACCTACACCCAGCACGTCATAAACATGATTCGAACATAACGACCAATCCGGTTCAGACGATAAAAACACGAGAAAAGTCTCGTGTTTTTTTATGGATTTACAATAAAAATCAATAAAATCAATAAAAACATACATAAAATCAATAAAAATAAAGAAAAAAATGAAAAAAATCAAAAAAAGCCTTGACAAACAAATAAGATATTAATATAATCAAGGTGTAAGTTAAAAATATTAATCGATATGGCAGTCGAAGAAAACAAAACGAACTTACAAATAAACATAAACAAGGGAGACATGAGATATGATGAAGCTTATCCAAACCAACAATCAACAGGCACGTGAACAACGCGTGCATTACCAGAACGAACAATTGATCAAGAAGGGAGAAGAACAATGGCTAAATTACTGAGACGATTCAAAATGAACCTGATTGAAACCAACGAACACAAGGCACGTGAACAACGCGTGCATTACCAGAGTGAACACCTGATCAAGAAGGGAGAAGAACAATGGCTAAATTACTGAGGAACATGAAAACGAAGCACATGCTCAGAACATACCAAAACGAACACCTGATCAAGAAAGGAGAAGAACAATGGCTCTTCTACTGAAACCCCTTTGTCTGATCGTACTCCTTCTCACATTGACGGGGTGCACGATCACGACCGATCCAAGCGCGCTCGAACCACGTGATGATACTGACGAAACATCCTATGAGTCGCGTACCGGCTCCGTCACCGAAGACGGCGCTTGCCTTCAATACCGAAATCTCGAAGGAAATGAAACGCTCTACGTCCTCACCGCGAATCACACCTATACGATCGACGTGCAACAACGAACCGATGAAGGTGAACTAAGGGTTGTCATGATCGACTCATTCGACCGGGTTCAAGTCCTCCGGGAACGAAACGTCATCGAATGCCTGCACGGCGACTATGTCATCAAGGTCATCGGCAAGGGTGGAAGCGGAACGGTCTCCGTTTCTCTGGAAACACGGGATCTGGCGATCGCCAACGGATAAAAAAAGAGGAACCGCTCGGTTCCTTTTTTTAGAGAATGAAGAGTATGCCCAGGATCGCGATCAGATTGGAAAGAATGTGTACGGCGATCGGAGCCCATATGTTTCTGTTGTTGCGCAAATAGATGATGCCGAAGACGATTCCCATGACGAAGTAGCTGACACCATTGATGAGCGCTTCCTGAATGGATGCTTCACCGATCAGATGGATCGTTCCGAAAGCGAGGGTTGATACGATGATCGCGATCTTGTCGGATCGAATCAAGCCGAAGACGGCCTTTCTGAAAACGAGTTCTTCGACGATCGGACCCATGATGATCGCCGACAGCAACATGAAGACGATCCCGTTGGAATTGAGCGCTTCGATGATCGTCAACTGGTTGACGCTTTCCCCGATGTCGATCGCGAAAAGCGCGCTCAGGGCATTGGACAGGACGTTTGAAACGAGATTTCCGGCGATCAGATAGAGATAACCGATAACGACGATCGCGAGCCAGGTGTTCTTGATTTTCAGAAAGGACTTGAAGTCATCGAGCAGATCGCGTTTCATGATCAGAATCAAACCGGGGAGAAGCACGAGATAGATCATGAAATTGAGAAGACTCATTCCAAAAGGTGAAAAATCGGTCATACTGCCGGAAATAATCGTAGCCTGATCGTGATAGGTATCCGGAAAATCGAGATTCTCACCGACATAGAGCGTAATGCCCCGTTCGCTTTCACCCCAAGTCTTTGTGATACCCGCCATCAGCGTATCGATCTTGGCTTGATCGAGTGCGGGTTCTTCACCGCTAAAGAGCGTATCTTCGACAT
>JAGYNT010000077.1 GCA_018399615.1 Acholeplasmataceae bacterium | reverse complement strand
AGACAGGACCCGAGCAGGAGGATCAACACGGTTACCAAAACGATGCTAAAGGTTTTCATCTTCATCTTCCTTTCGAACGCGCGTATAGGCATCGATATCGATGACGTCAGAGCCGATGACATGAACATAGCGAATGACGGAATAGCTCAGGCCGCCCACTTCGAAACGATAGGTGATCGTGTACGTGCCGGGTACCGACGGATCGACCGTGTCCGTCGTTTCCACGTCTCCCATATCAACCTCTTCAAGCCCGCGATCGATGTGTCGATCGCCGACATGGATGGTATCGATTCCGGGTCTCAATTCGAGTCCGATATCGTTTTCTTCGATGACGCGTACGAACCGTGTCACGGTATGAACCGGCACATCACCGCGCCAGATGGCATAGGTCAACCGATGCGTGCCCAAAACAGCGGTGTCCAAACTCGTCTCTCGGACGACTTCGAGACTCGGATCGAGCAAGGTCACACCGGCATCGAACCAGGAATCGTTCAAAACGATCGTATCGATTCCCGGGTTGAGCGAAACGCTTTCCGGTTTGAAGCGATACTGATAGCGCGGCGTGATGACCTGGTCGGAAAGAACCGGTTCTTCGTAACCTTCCCACCGGTCGAACCGATAGTCGAAACTTGCCGTCGATGCCCGAAACGGGCCGTCCGGGAGTTCGACAGAACCGCCATGGGGGACGGTCAGGATCGTATGGACCGATGTCCGGTCAAAATCGTAAAAGATCAGGTCGTACGTTTTTTCCTCGAGTCTCCCGTAGAGCACGAGGTCATCGTCGATCGGTTCGGGCGAATAGAGCGTCTCATAGGAAGCGTAGAGATACCATCCGTCCAGGACATAGCCCGTCATCGAGACATCAAGGAGTTCGAAAGTCTTGTTCGCCTCGACGGTGTCGACAAGATAGACGTCTCCGTCGATGACATAGGTCACGGTATGGGCCTGGTCGACGAACCTGGCATAGAGCATCGTATCTTCCGTGACCGGTGTTCCCGCGTATTCCTCGAGAAAGAGATCATCGAGATACCAACCGAAAAAGGCGTCATCTGCTCTGCTCGCTGTCGGTGTTTCCGCAATCTCGCCATAGGAAAGGGTCGTATCGGCGATCGGATCGCCCCCAAACGTTTCATAGGAAACCGTAAGCATGCGCATTCGGTAATCCCCGTATAGCACGAGGTCGGACGTGATCGGTTCGGGTTCGTAAGCCATAGTCAGATCGGGATCGAGATACCAGCCGAAAAAGTCATGACCTTCACGCGCGTAGGATCCGATGACGGGCGTTTCTTCTTCCTCGAATGTCAGAACATCGAGCACGTCCTTTTCGTGATGGAGTTCGACGTCGAACGTGCGGATCATCTCGAAAAAGGCGAAAAAGACCGTATCGGCATAAAGCGGCTCGCCCTGATAGGGCAAATATCGCTCTTCCTCATAGGACCATCCCAGAAAATCATATCCCTCACGCATCGTCTTTGGCAGATCCACCACCGTACCGTAAGGAATGACGAGCGGTTCGACTTGCGTACCCGACGATACGAACGAAAGATTGACGTGGGAAGCGTCGAACTTGGCATAAAGCGTCGCGTCCCCGGTCGGAATCGTCTGCATGTCGATCCAGGGAATCGTAAACGCTTCATCGAAATACCAACCGTCGAAAACGTGGTCGGTCTTTGTCGTGGTCGGCAAAATCGTCGGTTGATCCTTGAGGAGCACCATCGGATCGACATGTTCTCCGTCGAACGTTTCGAAGGTATACGTGACGAACTCCGTTGCCAGCGCATCATAGGTATTGACGATCCCGTGACCGTAAAAGACGTCTTTTCCGGGATCGCCTTCATCCATGGCCGTCTCAAAGAGACGCGTCACGTGCATGTCGGGCTCGAGATTCGTATGATGACTCAAGGACAGGGCGAGGACACCCGTGACCTGTGGCGCGGCAAACGATGTTCCGGATGTCACGACATATCCGTTGTTGGTCGTTGTCGTGACGATCTCGAACCCGGGAGCCGAGAGATCGATATGCGTTCCGTAATTCGAGAAATCCGCCATCTGACGATTCTCATCAACGGCCGATACGGCGAGAACACCCTCGAAAGCGGCGGGATAGAAGCGTTCGTCATTCCCTTCGTTTCCGGAAGCGGCGATGACGATCACGCCCATCTCTTTCGCATAGTCGAGCGCATCTTTCGTGAGATCATTGGCGTATGTGCCGCCCAGCGACAGGTTGATGAGGTCGGCACCGTGTTCGACGGCATAATACATGCTTTCGATCAGAACGCTGTCCTTGAAGTTTTCTTCTCCGGGCGTGTTGGCCTTGATGACGAGAAGCTCGACGTTTTGAGCGATACCGGCAATCCCTTTCGAATTGTCCTTGATCGCACCGATCACGCCGGCCACCATCGTTCCATGTCCGTGGTCGTCTTCAACGGCATCGATACCGACTTCTTCGAAATAGGCGTTGTACGACAACGGGGATATGCGTCCTGTGAACTCATCGTGACCGGAATCGATTCCGGTATCGATGATGGCGACCGTGACATCGGCGCTTCCCGTCGTGATATCCCACGCCTCTTTCGTTTGCATGAGATCGAGCGCATACTGCTCATTGAGATAGGGGTCTTCGGTCCGTTGCCAGGGTGGCCGGAACAACGTCGAATCCGTGTTCGATGTGAAGCCCGCTTCGATCAGCATGTGATCATCGGACGTCTGATCGGCATAAAAACGAGCGATTCCGCTCGGGCTGACATGAATGAGTTCAAGATTATAGGCATCGGCGTATGATTCGGCTTCTTCCCCTTGGGGAATGCGAATCATCCATTCTTCTTTTGTCGTCTCGACCGGATGATCGTGGGCGACAAAAAAAACGAAGAGCAGGCCGATGATCACGAAATGAAAAATGCGTTTCATTCGCTCACTTCCCCTCTCTTTCCACCTTATATACGAAATAACCGGACAATTTATTGGTCGAATCGGGCATTTCCTGCTTTTCGCATTTCTTCCGAAGACAAAGAAAAGCCCTTGTCAAGAGCTTTGTCACACGACATCACACCAACGAATCATAGATTTCTTCAAACATTGCCGATACGCGGATGTAGGCTTCTACGACATCGGGATCGAAGTGTTTTCCGGATTCCTCGAGGATCATCTGATGGCACTGTTCGTGTGATATCGGATTCTTGTACGGTCTCTTCGATCTGAGGGCGTCGTAGACGTCGACAAGCGCGACGATGCGGGCTTCCAAGGGAATGTTTTTACCGGTGAGTCCTTCGAGATATCCGGAGCCGTTCCATCGTTCATGGTGGTAGCGTGCGATCTGTTTGCCCATTTTTATGATCGGGTTCTTCGCATAGTGCCTCAGCATTTCCTTAAGCAGGTCCGCCCCCGTTTTGACGTGCCGTTTGATGACTTCGAATTCCTTTTCGTTGAGTTTTCCGGGTTTGAGCAGGATATCGTCGGGGATGCTCACCTTGCCGAGATCGTGCAATGCCGCCGCGTAAAAGAGGTCTTCCAGAAAATCATGGTCGATCCGGTCCGCATATTCCGGATTCTCGCGTAAACTCGCAGCGAGCGCTTTCGACAGGTGTTGAACCCGCTCGACGTGAAGACCCGTATCGACGTCTCTCGCTTCGGTCAGTTTGGCCAAAGCGATGATCGCGGCCTTATGGGAATTGTCGACTTCCGCGCTCTTCGTCTGAATTTCGGATTCGAGTTGTTCCCGGTAGAGACGCATTTCCCATTCGTCCGCCTTCCGTCTGGTGATATCCTGTTTGACGGCGACGAAATGTCTGATGACGTCGTCATCGTCATAAACCGGGGTGATCGACGCCGATTCCCAATAAAGCGTTCCGTCTTTTCTTTTATTGTAGAGTTCGCCTTTCCACTCCCGTCCATCAACGATTGTTTCCCAGATGGATGCGTAAAACGCATCATCATGATATCCGGACTTGAGGATTCTCGGATTGTTTCCGATGGCTTCCTCGTAAACATACCCGGTCGTTGTCGTAAACATCGGGTTGACGTATTCGATCGTCCCCTTTGTGTCCGTGATGACGATTGCGACCGGTGAATGATCGATCGCCTGCGTGATCGCCTTGTAATAGAGTTCCTGTTGTTTCTGATCACTGATGTCGATGTGAACGCCTACCATGATTTTCGGTTTCCCGTCGTGATGGTGAACGATACGTCCGACATCCTTGATCCAGACATAGTCGCCCTTCTTGTGTTTCATGCGAAACTCGGCCTGATAGATGGCCTTTTCGCCTTTCAGGACTTTTTCGATGGCCTTCAGCGACTGTTCGAGGTCCGAAGGATGCGTCATGTTTTTCCAGGTATCGAGATTGACGGGGTCGAGTTCATCGAGACTGTACCCGAGCATTTCCGCCCATTTGTCATTGAAGACCGTGTGATCGGTCTCGAGATCCCACTGCCAGGTCCCGACGCCGGCGGCATCGATCAATTGTTTCAGATCACTCGCGTCATGAAACCGTATGCGCCGGATGGCGGCACAGAGAATCCGCGTGAAATGCCTAATGGCACGGCGCGTCTTGTTGTTGCAGGACATCGGCGTTCTCGTACGTTCGAGCACCAGACATCCGTATAGCCTGTCGTCATGAAAGAGGGGTTCGGCCAAAAGGCCTTTGACTTTTCTCAGTTTCAACAGGACGTTCAGACGATCGGATTCGGTTGAAGCGGATGTGTCTTTCAGACAGACGCCCTGTCCTTGTTGATGCTCAAGCAAAATCGAACGCAAATCATCGAACGAGACGTCTTTCAATCCAACGACTTCATCCGTTTGAGCGGTTTTCGCGATGTATGTGGGTTTCGTCGTCTGTTCGACATGATCGTAGATGC
>JAGYNT010000076.1 GCA_018399615.1 Acholeplasmataceae bacterium | reverse complement strand
TTACTACAAAGATGAAGACGATGTTAACTGTTGGTGATCGTATCGATGTCGTGGCCCACGATCTCGACTACCAGGGCCAGGGGGTCGCACGTTTCGAAGGATACGTTCTTTTCGTGCCCGGACTTCTTCCCGGTGAAGAGGCTTTGGTTCAGGTCGGACGAATCAAGAAACGGTTCGGGATCGCCCATGTCGTATCCTTACGCAAACTCAGTGGGTTGCGGTCACGACACTTGCTGGCTTTGGGAAGCGCGAATCTCGTGCATCTCGATGTCAAGGCCCAGTGCGAGTGGCAGAAGGAAACGACTGTGGAGACGTTGCAGAAGATTGCCGGCATCCGTCAGAACGTCAAGGATATCCTATGTACGAAGCGCGTGTTCCATTATCGGAACAAGGTCACGTTCCATGTTTTGGACAAACGCTTTCTGACGCTCGGTCTGTTCGCCAGCACGAGCCACCGGCTCGTGCCTGTCCGGAATTTTCTTCTGGCAAGCAAAAAGGCCAATGAAGTGCTCGAGCGCGTGAGTACGAGTAAGCTCGAGGTCCCCGACCTCGTGCATTTCGTCATGCGCACCAATCCGAAAGACGACGTGCTCATTACGCTCGTCACGAATAAAAAGGATTCGAAAGGACTCGACGTTCTCGTCGATTGCCTGAAGGAAATCGAAGGCGTTGTCGGGATTACCCACAACATCAAGGAAGAAGAGAAAAAGATTCTCGGAGCGAAGTCGAACGTTCTTTTCGGACAGAACCGGATTGAGATGCCGCTCAAGGACTTTTTCGTCGAGATCGACGATCGGTCGTTTTTCCAGGTCAATGAAGAAGTTTCCGAGCGTGTGTTCGCCGAGATCGAGAAACGGATCGAACCGGATTCACGCGTGATCGACGCCTATAGCGGAATCGGGTCGATCGGGTTTTATCTGGCACGCGGCATGAACCGTGTCACGATGGTCGAGACGAACGAACGGAATATCGCCATGGCGAAAGCGATTCTTTCGAAACAGGGATTCAAAAACGTCGACATCATCGAAAAAGATGTCAGTCAGGCGAAGTTGCCCGAGCACGACGTTCTGATCGTCGATCCGCCCAGACACGGGTTGTCCGAACGCTTCATCAACCGGATTCTTTCAAAACCGTCTCAGCGTATGTTCTACCTTTCCTGTGATGCCAAGTCGCTTTCCCGTGATCTTGTGAAACTAAGGACCGTTTATCGGATCGAGGAGGTTATCCCGATTCGCATGTTTCCCCAGACATCATCGATTGAAACGCTCGTCGTTCTCGGGAAAAAGGAGATGGTTCTTTGATTCGATCCTATGCGGGGAAGGCGGTCATAACGCTCTTTCTGACGGGAATCATGTTGAGCGTCCTACTCATCAAGATCGATCTGTGGTCGAAGGTCATTCTGGCTGTGAGTTCGGTTTTCCTTGTCACGGGTCTGCTCAGCACATTTTTGTCTGAAGATCTGAAACTGCAAAAAGAGACGTTCCGTCCGCTACGGATTGAAAGTCTTTTTCTTGTTTCGGGGATGTTTCTCACATACCTGATGAGCATGGTCTTCGGTGTTGATGCCGTGATCGCTTCGGCATTGATCGGTGTTCTTGCCTATGCTTTTATGAGGGATCGCGCGACAGCGATTTACTGCGGGTCTTTCGCGGGCATGACGGCATCCGCTCTGATCGAGCCGGTCATGATGGTCGGGGTTGCCGCGATACTCATCATCGTCTATGAACTGACGAAGGACATGCTGAAAGGTTTCGGAGGGAAACTCGGGACGCTCGCTTTGGTTTCGACCTTTTCGACGGTCGTTTTGCTTAACCGGGATTTTCTCGTCGTCACGTTACCGCAGTATGACGTGATGGTTCTGATCGTCGTCGCTCTGTTCGGTGCGGTCGTTTCTTATGTTCTGCAGCATCGGTATAAACAAAACCCGGTCTTCGCTTCCGCGGGACCGAGTCTTCTGTTTTCGCTTCTGGCAATTCCTCTGTTTTCGCTCGGGGCATTTTACAGTGCCGTCTTCTTTTCGGCCAGTTTCATCGGGATGTCCGACCGGAGGCGGCTCAAAAACGTTTACTGGGTCATTCTGGCCGGGTTGGTTCTTGGTGTTCTATACGACCTGATGGCACCTCTTTTCAATGGTGCGGGAGGGAAACTCGGGACGCTCGCGCTTCTTTCCGTTCTGATCGTTTTCGGTTTCGAGAAGGTCGTGACACGGATCTTTGGTCGTTCAAAGACTGTCGCTCGTTTTGAAGCGTAGAGTTTTCTTTTTTATGTTTTGCCTGAAGTGATCCGGACCGGGTCCTTTTTTATTTCATTTTGCTTTTTTCAGTAGGAGAATCCGGTCTTTCGGGCCGTTTTCGATCCGCGCGTAATAAGCCGTTTCGATGACGTCATATCCCGGGAATCTTCGGATCCACTGATCAGTCGTCAGGTTGACCGCTCTGAGGATTCCGTCTTTCCGATATGTGTTTCGATCGATTTCTTCCATCGAAAGTTTTACGATGAGTTCATCGGTCAGGTGAAGTTGAGCTTGAGCAGAAGAAGCGCCCTGTTTCAACAGTCGATCGATCATCGGGATCATGATTTCCCGGACGTTTCAAAGGGAACGACATCGAGGACATTCGAACAGATGATCGCGTCAAATGAATCATCTTCGAGTCTGTTCAGATCGTTTTCATCACCGACTTCGAACGAGTCCGACGATATCCGACATGGCCGATGTCTTTCTGGCGTATTCGATCGCGTTTTGATGGGTCGATGCCGATTCCCGTTTTCACACGGGTGCCGGAAAGATAAGCGGAAAACAGACAATAACCGGCACCCGTGCCGAGATCGAGGATGTGTTCCGCCCTGATCGCCCAAAGCCTTCAAGGCCTGATCCGAGCGGTTGGAAAATCGATATCGACCGATCGATGGCTTGTGGTTCAAGTTCTGAAAGTGTTCGTTCCAGTACGCTTTGAGCGTCGCCAGTCCATGTCTTTGGTGTATGTCTTTTTTGTGTTCATGATTTCAATATCTCCAAGATATCTTCCGGGTTCATACCACGTGGGGATGATTCTTGTGAAGTCGTCGTAGTCGTCGAAAGCCTGTCGGCAGAGTTTGTCATGAAGCGGATGTCCGCTTCGCAGCTTCCGCCCATTTGATCCGGGAGTAAACGATGTGGGCGACGTAGACGGCCATCTTTTCAAAGAAATCATCGGGTATTTTTCATCGAAATAGGCGTGGATCTGCCCGATGGCGTATAGGACGCTGATATTGCGGGCGAAACTCTGGAGTTTGTAGAAGGACTCGTAAGGGATCCGTGACGGTCAGGCGGTTGAAATCGATGACACCGAGATGACCGTCTTCATGTAAATGAGATTACCGGGGTGGAAATCACCGTGATGACGAAGGCAGTTTCAGATCCGGATCGATCGATCTTTTTCTTCGATCATCTTCCAAGGCGGGTCCGTCGTGTTCGAACCGGTGATGGCTGGAGGAAAGATAAGATACGATCTGTCTCTTTTTCTTTTTCGGGTCCACGCTGATTGTTGATCAGCGAATCGATGACAGGCATCGCATGTCTTTTTCAGGATGACTCCGCTTCTCTTCCGAGACGGTACTGTTCCGTTTCAGCAAGATTCGGGAGGGACGATCTCCCAGGTCTTCACCTTCGACCCAGGAAAAGACCATGTAGACGTATGTGTTATCCGGGGTTGTTCCAAATTCGAGAGGACGTGACATGGGGAAGTTCAAGGATGTTATTGATTTCAGGGCGTCGAATTCGTCTTTTTTCTTTTCATAGAGCGAAAAAGGGGAAAAGCGAATCAGATGTTTTTCACCCGTTTTCGTTTCAAGACGATATTTTATGTCCTTGGACCAACCCTTTTCAATCGGATGGACCGATACGTAGTTCTCCCTGTTCGGGATGTGCAAAGTGTCAAGTGGTTTCATGAGCGTTTGTGTTCGGACTGGGTCCGATAGACGATGGAATCGGTAACCGGAACATAGCCGATTTTCCGGTAGATGTCATTCGATGTCGGGTTTGAAAGGTCGGTATAGAGCGTGACGATCCGGTAGGATTCAAGCAGCATTTTTGTAAACATCCCCACGCTTGTGGTGGCGTATCCGCGGCGCCTGAAAGATGGGGGCGTGAAGACGTAGGATACGGTGATGATGTCCTTGAACGGGCGTTCTTTCCCGACCATGGAAACGGGCGTATCGTTATGTCTGAGAAGATAGAGCGTCTTTCTTTCGAGTTTGTCCTTAAGTCTTTCTTCGATCAGATCCGGCTCCACGTCTTCGCCGACTTCAAGGTAGAACGCCTCCATCCATTCCAGAAGAACGGGGATATCCTTTTTCGTCGCACATGCCAGAGAAAGGTCTTCCCTTTCGCGATACGTGGATGAGGTCGCCTGATAGATGCGTTGGTTCATTTTGATCGTCATCGGTCTTCCGGTCATCTGTTCATAGACGGTTTTGAACGCATCCGCGGTTGGTTTCGGTCCGATAATCCCCGGGAACGGGATGTTTTTTTCGATCAGTTCGAGGATTGCCACACGGTACAAAGACGGATCCGTACTCGTCGCGTAGAGAATGATGTAGAGGCCGGACATGACCATGACGAGGATCTCGTCATGGCATGAGACCGTCCAGTAGATGTCGTTTTCATCTTTTTGACGTGACGTGTTTTTCTCGAGAATGCCCAGCATGAGACCGTTCGTGATCTCGTGTTCCATAAGGACGTGGCGACATGCGTCAAGAAGTTCGGCGGCGGAACCGAATTTGGAGAGATGCGGAGTTTCAGTTTTCTTGGATTCGTTCATGACGGGGTACCTCATATCAGATTATCGGTCGTTCTTGAAAGTGGAAAGATCTGTGCCGAAGAACTGAGAAGAGACGAAGAGA
>JAGYNT010000075.1 GCA_018399615.1 Acholeplasmataceae bacterium | reverse complement strand
AGCCGTTCGAAGTGACGTTTGGCCATGGCGTTCGTATAGTAGTTGTCGTGAACGAGTACGGTATACTCATCCGGACCGGTTACGCCATCAATATGGAAGCGTCCGTCCTGAAAGTGACCGAGGTCGAGCAGGAACAACGCCGTCTCAAGGATGAGTTCGAACCCGTAATCGACCATGAAACGTTCGTCTTTCGTCGCGTAATAATACTGCATGACGGCGAAACTGACGTCGCTGTTGATATGAACCTGAGCGCTCCCGGCGGGATAATAGGGTGACGCTTCCATACCGTTGATCGTTCGCCACGGTATTTTCGCACCTCTTGAGGCGCCCAGCTTATTGGCCTCGAGTTTCGCTTCCGGCAGTTTGCGATACCGATACATCAAAAGACTTCGGGCTTTTTCCGGGTTCGTCAAGATGAAGTAGGGAAGCATGTAGATCTCCGTATCCCAAAAATAATGACCCTCATAACCTTCTCCGGTCAAACCCTTGGCGGCGACCTGCATCAGGTCGCTCGAAGACGTATTGCTATCGAGTTGATAGACGTTGTAGTTCAACGCCTCTTCGATTTCCCTGTCGCTGATCCGAATCGAAGAAAGACGCCAGAAGTCATCGAGATAGGCTTTCTGTCGAATCAGATAAAAATCGAGGGGTGCGACCTTGTCCAATACGGCACGCACATTCAGGTGCTCGTCGTGGTGTGTCCCCTGGTAAACCTGATACTTGGTAATCGATCGCGGTGTCCGCGCTTCGATCAAAAGTGTTTTGATGGCCATGCCGATATTATTCACGATCTCATAGTCGAAGGGCGCATCGTGCGTGATGCCGACTTCGACTTCCTGTCCGGTGTGCGTTGTGGACGCACACAAAACGATCCGATCGCCTTTCGCCTCGATATGATCGAGAATCAGATGGGTTTTTCCTTGGGTCAGCCGCGGATCATTGGTCGTGATCGAGCGAACACGCGGCATCGAAAGATACGAGCGAATCGTGATGTCTCCCGAGTAATTGGTACTTTCGATCGTCAGGCGAGTCATGATCAGATCTTTTTGGAACTGACTTGCCATGCGCTCTTCCGTCAAGGTGAACTCGAATCCCTTGGGTGTTTGATAAACAGCTTTACGAAGCGTCATACCACGATCAAGATCATAGGTTCTCTTCAAGTCGATCAGCGTCGCATCGGTGAGATTGATCGCTTCCGAATCGGTCTCTATGGTCATGAGTGAGGCGTCCGGCAGATTGACCATCACCTGGCCGACTTGCGGGAACTGAAGCGAGTTCTCCTCATACCGGTAAGCATAGGTATTGTAGAAACCGTTCATGAAGGTCCCGTTGTATTCGAAGTCGTGCCCGTAACCTTCGACAAAGTGACCGCGCGTACCCAAAAAACCGTTCGCAAGAGCGAAGATCGCTTCATCGACATAGATCTCGTTGATTTCAAGCCGTCCGTTTCTGATGATGGGTTTCATGATCGCACCGACTTTTCCGACTGCATGGTTTTCATGTCCGTTATCCTTGAATGATCCCTTTGATTTTTCTTAAAGACAATGCCTTGAACGTTTTGATGTGGAGATCCGCATGAGAAAGGTCTTCATCTCCAACACCGATCGAAAACATACCGGCACGATTGATCGCTTCGACGCCGGCGACGGCATCTTCAAACGCGATGCACTCGCTCGCTTCGAGCTCGAAGTGACGCATCGCGGACAAAAAAATATCCGGTTCGGGTTTCCCCTTTTTTCCGGCCGGATCCACGACAAAATCGAAAAACGCTTCGATCCCCAGATTTTTCAGCAGCATCGGCGCATTTCTCGAAGCGCTTCCCAACGCGATCAGAACACCCTGTTCCCGCAAATATTCGATCAATGGAAGTGCGCCTTCCATGAGATCGGACGCATCGAAGGTTTCGATCAAAGAACGATAGTGCTCGTTTTTTTCTTCCATCAGAGCCTTGAGTTTTTTTTCATCAACGGCAAGATCATAGTGATCGAGCAGGACGTTCAACGAATCTCTCCGTGAAACACCCCGTGTACGAACCTCGAGCTCGGGCGACAGATCGATACCGAAGTTTTTTTTAAAGAGTTCTGACCATGCGATAAAATGCTCATTCGTCGTTGACGTGATGACACCGTCCAAATCGAAAATTGCCAGTTTGATCCTGTTCATGTCTGTTCTCCCGGATATCCTTGTTGTCCCTCGGATGAAAAGGTTTTCATTTTACTTGTAAAAAGAGGATCGCCGTTACGTTTGGAACACGAAGCAGCGATTTCATTTCTCACGTTCCGATTATAACATCGGTACCGTATACTGTCAATGAAAAGCCTTGTTCGATTACGTCGTATCGCCTTTGACGAGTTTCACGGGGACGATCCGATCCCCTGTTTTACGATTGTCGTAGTACCCTTGTATGACTTCACCGATCGCGCTCGCGATTTCTTTCGGCGGTTGATCGATTGAGGTTATGCGCTTCCCGAGGTTCAAAAAACTCGTTCCACCGTCATAACCGACGACTTTGACATCTTCGGGGACCAGACGGCCCCGTCTTTCGATATTCTTGATGACTTCGGCGGCTACCGAATCACTGATCGCGAAAATACCGTCAACCTCGGCATAGGACTCGATACGTCGATGGACGGATTCAGGCAAAGCGATATAGTTGCCGAGCGGATACTCGATGTTGACGACATCCGGATAGCCTTGTCGCTTGAGCTCGTCGAAAAAGCCTTCCCTGCGCTTGTTGACTTCCGTGATGACTTCCGCTTTTCCTCCTTGTGCGTCATCGCCTACGAACATCATATGCCGGCACCCGGATTCGATCAGATGTCTTGCGGCCAGAACCCCTCCCTGGTAGTTGTCACTTGTCACACATGGGATCCCTTTGAATCGCCGATCGAAGGAAACGAGCGGAAAGCGTCGATCCAGATAAGGCTCGATATCGTTGTTCGTAAGCAAAATCAACGAATCGACGCGATTCTTCTTGAGCATGTCGATATAGGAAATCTCTTTTTCAATCTGTTCGCTTGAACTGCATACCATCGTCTTGTATCCCCTATGATCGAGTTCCATCTCGACGTGATAAAGAAGTTCACCGAAAAAACGATGTGTCGTGTTGGGGATCATGAAGGCGACGATCAGGTTTTTCTGAGCGGTCATGCTGCGGGCGATTTCGTTGGGAACATATCCGCATTCCCGGATCACGCGTTCGATTTTTTCCCGCGTCTCTTTTTTGACATAACCCGAATGATTGATTACGCGAGATACCGTGGCGATTCCAACCCCGGCTTTTTTGGCAACATCCTTGATATTGGCCAAAGCAAACACGTCCTTTCACCTTATTATAACAAATATCGACGCTTTATGGAAACATTTCCACATAATCCTGTTCCATACGTTGATCACAACGACCCTTTCTTCGAGAACGAATTCAACCAAACGCTTTCATTCCGAGAAGAATCAAACAACCGATAAGCCTTTTTGTTAAGCGATTGACTCGACTTCCATGATGTAAGCGTTTGTAAAAACTGTCCGAACCTTATTGACAGGTACGAATTAATTTGTTAAAATCATATGTGAAAACCTTTCCCTATTACGAAAAGGTCGTCAAAACCGGTCGATTGAAAGAATCGTGGTCAATCAGACGTTTGAGACGTAAAAAAACTATGACATGCGGGAGCGTAAGATCTATGACAAAACGCTTAATTAAGAACTCTCGAACACCCCTGAAAAAAGAGACTTCAAAGAAACGGTTGTTCAAGAAAAACACGCAAGACAAAATCTGGTTCTGGGTGTTCTTGCTTCCTGTCATGGTTCCGTTTCTCGCGATGGTGATCATTCCCTTCATCATGGGAATCTATTATTCGTTTACGACATGGTCCGGTGGTCTTCGGCCGACCGAGTGGATCGGACTTCAGAACTACGGTGAACTGTTCACCGATTACCGGTTCGTCTATTCGTTCTCACGAACGATCGTATATGCGATCGGCAACGTCATCGCCATCAATCTGGTCGCCTTCGGACTCGCTTTGCTCGTCACACAGAAACTCATGCTGAAAAACATTTACCGTGCCGGTTTCTTTCTTCCGAATCTGATCGGTGGTCTGATTATCGGTTATCTCTGGCAGTTCATCTTCACCGTCGTGCTCGGTGCGGATGGTGTGGGCCTGTTCCAGGCGTCACCGCTCAACAACCAAAATGCCATGGCGGCTCTTGTCGGCGTCGTCACATGGCAGTATGCCGGATACATCATGATGATCTATATCGCGGCTTTGCAGAACGTCCCCGAGGACCTGATCGAAGCCAGCAAGATCGACGGTGCCAATGCGATCCAAAGACTCAGAACCATCACCCTTCCGCTGATCGCACAGGCGTTCACGGTCGCTCTCTTCCTGACGCTCGTCACGGCATTCAAGCAATTCGATACGGTCTTCAGTCTGACTTCGGGAGGCCCGGCAACCGACTTGCCGAACTACATCAAGGCGCTGCTCGGCATCGACCGGGACATCGCCGTATCCTCGACGAGACTCATCGCCGTCAACATTTACAACTGGGGGTTCTCCCGCGGTAATATGGCGGAAGCGCAGGCACAAGCGGTCGCATTCTTCGTCATCCTCTCGTTCATCTCACTCGGCCAAGTCTATTACAGCAAGAAAAGAGAGGTGGAACTCTGATGAAGACGAAAACCACGTTTTTCGACAAAGTGCTCGATCGCATCAAACGCATCACGCCGCTCGAAGTGTTGACGTTCGTATTGCTTCTGATTTTCATCTTTCCCTTTTACATCGTATTCATCAACACGGCCAAACCGAACATATTGATTACGAGCCAACCGTTGTTGTTCCCTGATGGTTTTAACACGATGATCGAAAACATCGGAACGATTTTCAGCGACACACGGATGCGCTACTTCTCTTCTCTGTTCAACTCGGTCGTCATCACGACGTTTTCCCTGTT
>JAGYNT010000074.1 GCA_018399615.1 Acholeplasmataceae bacterium | reverse complement strand
TGTTTTCCCGGGAGACGACAGAGATGTGACCGAATCATCATAATCATATATTCTTGGGCTAGTATAACCCCCACCATTGCTTTCAAAGAAAATGATGAACTGATCCGGTTCGTACTTGGCATAAAGCGTCATGTCTTCTTCGATGACTTGAGATGAAAAATCGAAGGGAGCATCCGAAAGATCAGATTCGGTATGCCAACTGACGAAACGGTATCCGTACTTATACGGTTCGACCGGTTCATTGGCCAGCGTATTCACAGGAACCGTAATCTCGGACATGTGCGTTCCATCGAACGTCTCGAATGATACGGTAACCATTCCCGGCAACCATTTGGCATACAGATGCAAATCTTCAGCCGGCATCGTGACCCAGTCGACGGGTTGTGTCAAACCGACATCCTCATACCAGCCGGTCATTTCATAACCTTCTCGTCTCGGATCGTCATACTCGATTACTTCACCGTACTCGACGTATTCGTAAAGAACGTGAGTCGTCGTTGCTCTGAATTTATCCGTTATGGAGACCGGAGTTCTTCTGTCATGCATTGTCGAATCACCGAGCTGCCCCGTGCTATTGAAGCCCCATGAAAGAATTTTTCCGTTATCCGTGGAAAGCACCGTATGAGCGTACCCTGCCGAAATCGACTGGATCGCTTCACCTTCGCCAAGTCCAAGGTAGGTCGTGACATCGGTCGGTACATTGAGGTTCTGGCTGCCGTCGTTTCCGAGTTGTCCATAGAAGTTGTTACCCCAGACGATGATTCGATCATCTGTCGTTCTGATAATCGAGTGTGAGTTTCCTGCGATGACCGAATGAATGTTTTCTCCTGCCCCTAACGTCAGGTTGCCCGAAATATCGATCGGAGTCGAAGATGATACGAAAGTCGAGTTTCCGAGTTGGCCCGAGCCATTGCTGCCCCAGGTAAATACTCTGTCCTCCGTCGTCGTCAATACGGCATGCAGTCTGCCGACGGCAAGATCGGCCGGAACTTCACCCGGCTCGAAGTCGAACTGGTCGGTTATGTCGATCGGACTCAATTGTTGCGTCGTCGTACCATCACCGAGTTGTCCGAACAGATTGTCGCCCCAAGTATAGACGTTCCCAACCGAATCGTAGGCTACCGAGTGGTTTTCACCGGCGGCAACCGAATCGAAAGTGATTCCCGGAGCATCGATGAATGCCGGTAGGTATTGATCGTCCGTTGTTCCGTTTCCGAGCTGACCGAGCCAGTTGCGTCCCCAAGAGAACACTTTTCCCTCGGATGTCAATGCGAGCGTATGATACGCACCACCCGTAATCGAGACGATCGTTTCGCCGGGATTGCGTCCCGGGAAGTGATCCGTGATTTCAATCGGTAGCTGGCTGTCTTCGGTCGTTCCGTCACCGAGCTGTCCGTAGGTGTTGTTCCCCCAGGCGAAGATGCGTTGATCGCTTGTGATGGCGAAAGACGTATGAACACCCGTGAAGACGTTCTCGATTTCCTCACCCCAGGCAAGATTGAATATGGCTGTCACTTCTATCGGTGAATTTTCTGCCGTTGTGCTGTCATTACCGAGATTACCGTAGGTGTTGCTTCCCCAGACGAAGATTCGGCCTCGTGATGTCACGGTCAGGTTGTGGTCGTAACCGGAAGAGATGATATCGACGTTTTCTCCGATGGCCAAATTGAATTGGCTCGTGATCTTGATGGGAAAATCTCGCGCCACCGTCGTATTGTCTCCGACTTGTCCGGAGGTGTTGTCACCCCAAACGAACAAGTGACCGTAGGTCGTGATTCCTGTGCTGTTGTTGCTGCCGGCATGAACCGACAGAATGATTTCGTCTTCGTCATGCTCGAAATCTTGTGTGGAAAGTTTGAAGGAATCCGTCGCGTTTGTCGGCAAATCTCTGTTCATCGTATCGTTTAATCCGAGTTGTCCTTTGTTGTTTTGTCCCCATGCATAGACTTCGTTTCCGGAAGTGACCGCGATCACGTGGTGATCGCCTGCATGAACTTCATCAACGGTTTCACCCGGATCGAGACCGAAGCGGCTGGTTATGTTGATCGGAACTTGCGATTCGGTCGTCGTGTCGTTTCCGAGTTGTCCATATGTATTCTGGCCCCATGTCAGCACCTCGTTCGTGGACGTGAGAAGAACGGTAAAGGCGACGCCACCGTCGATCGACGACATGGTGACTCCGTTCGGGAGATTCAGGAAAGGCGTGATATCGGTCGGGACATCTTTCGTGACGGTCGTGCCATCACCGAGTTGGCCGGATGCGTTCGCACCCCAGACGTATACTTTTCCTTCCGATGAAAGTGCCATCGTATGATAGTCCCCGGCAGCAACATAATCGATCCTGTCTCCGGTTTCCGTAATGAGGAATCTGTTCAACAAGTCCACCGGTTCATGTTTACTGACTTGCGTTTCATCACCGAGCTGTCCGTCATCATTTAGTCCCCAGGTCAGTACGCGGCCGTTCGAAGTCAATGCGATGACGTGTCCTTCGCCAGCGTCGATTCTTGTAACTTCCTCGTTGGCAGCCAGTCCGAGCAGGGTCGTCAGATCTTTTGGTGTCCTCCGTTCGATAACCGAATCATCGAGCATCTGTCCGTAGGTGTTGTAGCCCCATCCGAAAATCTTGCCTTGGTCGGTGACAGCGAAAGACGAGTTCCCACCGGCAAAGACGTCAATGACGAAATCGTCGGAATCGAGCGCGAACAGACTCGTTATTTCATAAGGAATCTTTCTCTCGGTTAAAAGCGTACCATCACCGAGTTGACCATGTTCGTTGTCGCCCCAGACGAAGACACGACCGTCATCATCCAAAGCAACCGTATGTTCATTGCCGCTGGCAACCGTATCGGTTACCCGAAGCACGTTCTCATCCACGTTGTAGTAATGGATCTTATAGGAATCGACATTCCATTTCGCATAGAGCTCGATATGATGTGGGTCCGCCTGATCGACCCGAGCGAATGAGTAGGCATCATCAAAGTCCGGATCGGTATGCCATCCATCGAAAGTATATCCGATCCTGGTAGGCGTCCCCGGATTACCGAATGCCGTGTTGTAAAGCGTTGAAATCCATGTTTTCTCCATTGTACCTTCGCCCCAGATGAACACGCGTCCTTCATCGGTTACGGCAATTCCATGTGTAGTGCTGTTTCCGTAATCGATCAATTCTTCATCCCTATAGAGCACGAACAGCGATGTCACATTGACGGGGCGCCTGCGTTCTTGCGTATCACCGGTACTGAGCTGACCATACGCATTGTCGCCCCAGGCATAGAGTCTTCCGTTTGCCGAGAGGGCATTGCTGTAATCTCCATCGGCAAATACTGCTGCAATCGTATCACCGGTAGCCAACGGGAACCGGTCCGTGATCTCAACGGGTGCTTTCTGATCGATGATCGTATCATTGCCGAGCTGACCACTGTCGTTGTAGCCCCAACTGAAGACACGACCCGTTGATGAAACGGCCATAGCGTGGGCGTTACCGGAAGCCAAACCGATAATGGTCACGTCTACCGGGAAGAAATCCGTAATATCGAGCGGCGTCAAGCTACTCACGTTCGTATCGTTTCCGAGTTGTCCGTAGGTGTTGTCGCCCCAGGCGAAGACACGGTTATCTGAAGTAAGAGCAAGTGTCTGTCTGTACCCCGGTTGGATTTCAATAACGGTCTCCCCGATATCCAAGTCAAAGTTGAACGTTATATTCGTAGGACTGTTCGTGTTTTCCGTGGAATCATTCCCGAGTTGACCATAATCGTTGTCGCCCCAGGCGTAAACCTTACCGCTTGACGTGACGACAAAACTGTGCGATGCCGCAGCAACCACTTGAATAAACGATTCACTGCCGACAAGAGTGAACTTGTCGCTGATATCGGTCGGTGTGATCACATACGGTGTTGCCGTGGTGAATCCCAATTGATTGTCGACGTTGTAACCCCATGTGATGATCCGTTGTTCCGATGTCAAAAGAATGACGTGCGAATCTCCGGCACTGATCATCGCGATTGTTTCTTCATTTCCCAAGTTCAATCGAGACGTTATGTCGATCGGCGTCTGCAAATATGATCCGATCCACTCAACCCCGTCTTCTCCTCGGTTGATCGATTCGACGCCGAGTTGTCCACGATGGTTGAATCCCCAGCTGAACAGTCGTCCTTCCGACGTCATGGCCAGATAGAATCCCGAACCGCTCTCGACGCTCGTAATCGTTTCATTTTCATCGAGGTCGAACTGGCTATCGATTTGGTATGGAGAAGTACGTGTGATGCTTTCGGGTTCGATTGCCGAATCGCCTTCTCCGCCATTGTAATGCAACGTTGCGTAATATTCGTTCATTTCCCAATCGGCATAAAGATTGAACCCATAATCCGGCATCGTTTCATGCGTAAGAATCTGCGTGCGTGCGATATCCGTATACCATCCGGTAAACGTGTAACCCGTTCGTTCCGGATCTTCAGGCAGTTCGATTTCATCTTGATAGAGAACCAGTTGGGATTCAATGAATTCCCCATTTCCCGGTTGGTAGTTGATGTAGTACTCTTTGGGTGACCAGGCAGCATAGATGGTAACATCGTTTGCCGGCATCGTTGTGAATGCGAACATGACGGTGAGTTCTTCATCTTCAAACCAGTCTTCGAAGTACATACCGGTCTTGGTCGGATTCGTTTCCGGTCTCGGTATCGGACTTCCATAGGCGACATCTTCGGATGCGATGGCGCTTCCCTCGTTCGTTTCATAGGTGACGGTATAAACAATCGGTGCACGAACGGCTGTAATCGTTATGTTCTCTGACGGCATGATTTCCGGAAGATCCGTATTCCATTCGACGAACTCATAGCCCTCGATCTCCGGAACAACCGGCACTTCGTGAGCGCCAAGCAGCGCTTCAAAGTCATAGGGCGTGCTCTGCAGTACGGTGCCGTCATGATCGAGATAGAAAAGCGTGTAACTGTTGATCGTGTAAGTCGCTTCGATCGTGACGTCCTCTGCGGGCATGCTCAAAGGAAGGATGATATCCCATCCGGCAAACGTGTATCCTTCTCGTGTCGGTTCTTCCGGTGCTTCGTGTGCGCT
>JAGYNT010000073.1 GCA_018399615.1 Acholeplasmataceae bacterium | reverse complement strand
CAATGGAAGAATTACTCGGTCAAAAAGTCAAAATCGCCTTCAACAGTCAGAGCGGTTTCGTTTCGCTCGTCGGCACGTTCATACGAGCCAACGACCATTTCGTACTCATTGAAACAACGAGTGGTGGCCTCTATATCGCGATCAACGCGATCAAAACGATCCAGCCGATGGTGACGCATGATGAAGAAAAATAAAATACTGATCATCGGATCGGGTCGTCTTGGAGCATCCATCGCCTCGCTTTTGTCGAGCAAAGGTGAAAACATCATGATCATCGACAAGAACGCGGCGTCCTATCGGAAACTCGCCGACAGTTTCAGCGGTTACACGATCGTCGGTGACGCGACCGACCAATACATACTCGAGGATGAAGCGAGCATCACCGAAGTCAAAGAGATCTATATCACGACCAACAGCGACAACACGAACCTGTTTATCGCCCATGTCTGTTTCTACGTCTATGACGTACCGGAGATCTACGTTCGCTTTCTCGACACGGATAAAGCGAAACTGATCGAATATACGACGATCAGAGCCATATATCCTTCAAAACTGTCGATTACCGATCTGCTTGAAAAACGAAATGGAGGGTCCAAGACATGAATATCGTCATCGCCAACGGCATGCACCAGGCGGATTTCATCATCCAGAACCTGAAAAAGGAAAAACACCAGTTGACCATCATCAATGAAAATGAAAAGTATGCCTCCTATATCACCAACTCCAACAAGATTCCCGTACTCGTCGGCGATCCGACAAAAGCCTACATACTCGAGGATGCCGACATCCAGGATGCCGACGTGTTCATCGCCCTTTCGGAAAACGATATCGACAACTATGTCGCCTGCATAACGGCAAAAAGAATATTCAATGTCAAACGAACGGTATGCGTCGTAAAGAACCCGAAACGGGTCGACCTTTTCAAAAAACTCGGAATCGACAGCGTCATTTCTTCAACCTACCTGTTGAGTGAGACGATACGCAACGAATCGATCGTCGAAAGCATCATCAAGACGATCTCTCTCGAAAACGATAAGATCATGGTTACCGAAATTACGGTCGAACCCGATTTCATCATCGCTTCGAAAAAGCTCAAAAACGCAAACCTTCCTCCCCACATCATCATAAGTTGCATCTTCCGCGACCCCGAAGTCATCATTCCGAGTGGTGAGACCATCATTCGGCCCAAAGACAAGATCATCGTCGTAACCACGCCGGATCTCTATGACATGACGATCGATACCATTCGAAAAACCCATGAACGCGAACGAACCGAAAAGCATTAAAGGCTATCCCCTGATCGTGGGATACCTGGGCATATTCATGATTCTGATCGGCGTGATCATTTTGTTGCCACTGGTTCTGCTCCTCTTTTATCCGAATGAAGCGGACCAGATGTCCTATTTCATCGTTCCCGGGGTTCTTTCAATCTTGAGCGGATACTTTCTGACTCTGATTACAAGACACAAGGAAAAAGCGAAACTCGAGAAAAACCAGGATACCGTCTTGATCCTGTTCATATGGGCGGGAGCGATCCTGATGGGATCCATCCCCTTTCTGATGCATGGAAGCTATACGTTCTCCCAGAGCATCTTCGAATCGACGAGTGGTTTTTCGACGACGGGGCTCACCGTCGTCGATGTGGAAGAAACGTCTCACATGTTTCTCTTCTATCGCAGCATTCTCCAGTTTTTCGGCGGAATCGGTCTCGTGCTCGTCCTTACTTCCGCCGTATCGGACAAATACGGGATGCGCCTCTACAATGCCGAAGGGCATAACGACCGGCTTTTGCCGAATCTTGTGAAATCGGCTCGTCTGATCGTATCCCTTTACGCGATCTATGTCACGCTTGGCGCACTCGCCTATATTCTGTTCGGCATGCCGCCGTTCGAAGCGGTCAATCACGCGATCGCGAGTGTCTCGACCGGCGGTTTCTCCACGAATGCCGATTCGATCGGTCACTATCAAAGTCTTCCGATCGAATGGATCACGATGGGACTCATGCTTCTCGGATCGACCAACCTGATCATTCATATCTATCTGTTCAAAGGCAAGATCCGACAGGCCTTCAGCCATATCGAATTCAAACTTTTCGCCGTTTTGATTTTGTTCTTTCTGCCAATCGTGGTATTATCGTTACGAGCACACGATGGAACAGGGTTTTTCGAAGCCTTGCGGATCGGTGCCTTTCAGTTCATGAGCGCCCTGACGACAACCGGCTTCCAAACCGTGGAAACCTTCGTCGGCATGCCGCATGTGACGCTCGTCTCCATCATCATCCTGATGATCATCGGTGGCGGGATCGGTTCGACCGCCGGGGGGATCAAGCAGTATCGCTTCGCCCTTTCGGTCAAACAGCTCTTCTGGAATACGCGAAGTCGTTTGTCGAACCAACGGACCCTTCGTTCATACAATGTCCAAAAATACGGGAAACCGACGGAAGTCACCATCAAAGATATTCTTTCCAATCAGTCGCACGTTCTCATGTATGTCATGATTCTCGTTACGGGAGCGCTCATCTTCACGGGATTCGGATACGGTTTCGAAGAATCGCTCTTCGAATTCGGTTCGGCCCTGGGGACTGTCGGGCTATCGATCGGTGTTTTGACGGCGGATTCCCACCCGGTCATGCTCTGGACGGGAAGCATCGGCATGTTTCTCGGCCGACTCGAGATCTACGTCGTTCTGATCGCGCTATCGAAAATCTATATCGACATCACAGGCAAGAAGGTTCTCTAAATGAACTTAACCCGATTCGAAAACATGGCCCAGATCGCCATCACCCTTCTTTGTCGACTCTGCTCGCAGTCGGTCTGACCAGATCGACCTGCGGGTTGAAAAACATCCTTCTGATCTTCGTCTCGGCGATCATGATATCATCATGGTCGAAACCAGACGGATCATCTACGGCTGGCTACCGTATTCATGGTCATCATTTAACGTTCTTTTCACCGAACCGCGCTATACGTTCATCATCGACGATCCGAATTACATCATCACGCTCATCATCTTCATCCTGGCCGTCTTTCTCCTCGGAACTCTGACGACTTCCCTGCAAAACGAAATCACGCAGTCCAAGGAGAACGAAAGGAAAATCTCGTTTCTCTATGATCTCAACCAGACGCTCATGGCGATGCCGAATGTCAAGGATCATATCGATCAGTTGAAACGCGCCTTCGACGACTTGATCAATCGGAAAACCTTCATCTACATCTTGAACCATAAAAAACCGATCAATTCCTTGTTGACGCCTTACTCGGAATACGCGAAGGAAATCGGGTATGCCCTGGAACATCAGGTAACCTGCGGCTACAAGGAGACGAAGTTTGCCGATCTTCCGATCAAACTCATTCCGCACATGAGCAAGAAAAACATATCCGGCGTTCTCATCGTCAACTGTGAAAACAAGAACCTGTCCGAAAAGGAAATCGAAACGATCAAAACCGCCATGTCCCACATTCTGACGATCGTCGAGCGCGAACTGTTGCTCGAAATCAACAAGAACAACCGCATCGAGATCGAAAAGGAACGGTTGAAGACGACGCTCCTCAGAAGCATCTCACACGATTTACGGACTCCCTTGACGACGATTCAAAGCGGAACGAGTTTCATGTTCGACTCCTATGAGACGATCGACGATGAAACGAAAAAGGACATGCTTCAAGACATCAACAACGAGACACAGCGATTATCGCAATTCGTTGAAAACCTTTTGAACATGACAAGGCTCAACACGAACAACTTGAAACTGAATCTGAAAAGAGAACTGATCGACGACGTGTTGAGCGATATCCATTCCAAAGTTTCCAAATATCTGAAAAACCATGACTTCATCGTCCATTCCGGTCATCCGGACGACACGATTCTCATCGATACCCCGTTATTCGTCCAAGTGATCACGAACCTCGTCGACAATGCGATCCGGCATACGCCGGAAAAAACCAGGATCGAGATATCCTATACGAAAGACAAGGATGAGACGTGGTTTCTGGTCAAGGACAACGGTCGCGGTATCGATGAGCAGTTCATGCCCGTTCTTTTCAAGGCTTACGCGCGGGCGGAATACGCCAAAAGCGATGCTTCACGTGGCTTCGGATTGGGACTTTCCATCTGCAAGGCGATCGTCAATGCCCACCATGGAAAGATCGAGGCTTTCAACAATGAAGACGGGGGAGCGACTTTTCGCTTTTCCATTCCGAATCGGAGGTGACTCGTATCATGAACCGGAAGATTCTCATTATCGAGGACGACCAGATCATCTTGAAGTTTCTGACCCTCGCACTCAAAACACACGACTATGAACCGATCAAGGCCGAAAACGGTGCGATCGGTATGAACTATTTTTTAAGTCATTGTCCCGATCTCGTGATTCTCGATCTCGGTCTTCCCGACATCGAGGGCCGTGAGATCATCACGAACATCCGCAAGATCAACCAGACCCCGATCATCGTCATTTCCGCACGAGGTCGCGAAGCCGACAAGGTGGACGCTTTGGATTCGGGCGCGGACGACTACATAACGAAACCTTTCAATATCGGGGAGGTACTCGCACGTATCCGTGTCGTGTTCCGAAAGAACCGGATCATGCAGGAAAAGAAGACGTTCGAGTACGAGCACTTGAAAATCGACTTCGAGAAACATCGTGTTTTCGTCGACGAAACCGTCGTTCACTTCACGCCGATCGAGTTCAAACTCCTCGAACTTCTCGTGGAAAACCAAGGCAAGGTTCTGACGCACTCCTTCATTCAGTCCAAGGTATGGGGATATCATACCGACGATGAATACAAGTCGTTACGCGTTTTCATGACGTCGATTCGCAAAAAGATCGAAAAGCACGACCGAAACCCATTGATCCGAACCGAGATCGGTGTCGGTTACCGACTTCGTGACGAGTAGATCGAAACATACGTATAATTTACTTTCAATAACGTCCGTTTTATGAGATAATCGGGGTTGAGGTGGTTTGTATGCAGCACATGATCGTATTGGACCTCGACGGTTCACTTCTAAACGACCAGAGCGAGATCTCGGATCGCAGCAAGTACGTGATCAAAAGACTGATCCAGGACGGACATATCGTCGTCATCGCGACGGGAAGGCCCTTTAGCGGTGCTTATCCGAAGTATGTCGAACTCGGCCTCGATACGC
>JAGYNT010000072.1 GCA_018399615.1 Acholeplasmataceae bacterium | reverse complement strand
CCATATACAAAAAAACGCAAATAACCGTCAACCGCCAACGAACATATTTGCATAAATAAACAACGTACTTCAAAAATACACGAATGCCTGTCCGAATTCGTCAAAATATCTTCCCGTTATTGAGAATCAGCATAGAAAGATTATTATTTATGTGGTACAATTAATATAACAAAGTGAGGTTTGAGTTATGACAAGGCAAACAAAATTCATAGTAATCATCATAGCAGCCTTCATGCTACTATCCTTGGGCGGGTGTTCGGCATACGAACGTTTTTTGGCGCGCTCTTCGGTCTATTTCGTAACCTATACGGATGCGGAACTCGAACGACTTCGAGTCGGTCCGTCCGAGACAATTGACGTGCCCGAAATCGACAGGGAAGGTTACACGTTTGACGGATGGTATACCGATGATTCTTTCTTGTCCCCTTTCTACGAAACGACCCCGATCACGGACGATGTCGTGCTCTACGCAAAATGGGTTCCGAACACATACGACATCACGTTCGTCATCGATGGACGCGAACAGACGATTCCAATGACATACGGGGACCCTCTTAACCTTGAGAATGTCCAAAAGACCGGACATGAACTGATCGCCTTATATACCGATTCGAACTTCTTTGACGAGTTCACGGATTGGACCGTGCCCGCACGAAACACCAAGCTCTACACGTCCTGGCGACGCGAAAGCTATACGATCCAATTCAAACTTCCCGATGGTCATCTCTTGCAAGAGGCCGATTACCTCTATGAAGAATCGTTGCCGCTCACTCCGTATGAACGGATCGGTTATGATTTTCTCGGATGGTTTGCCGATTCCGATTTATCCGAGCCTTTCACGTTGGATACCATGCCGGATTACGACTTCGTACTCTTCGGTTCGTACGAGCCGATGCCTTTCACGATTACCTTTGAAACCGGAGAGGGGGCACCGATTCAACCTTTGACGATCGATTATGGTGAATCCATAATACTCGATGACGCACGATACGCCGGATACGACTTTTTGGGTTGGTATTTCGATTCCAATCATTCCGAACCGATGGATTTGACGACCATGCCCGCAAACGATTTCATACTCTATGCGAAATACGAACCGAAAACATACGAACTGACCATTCACCCGGAAAACGAAACGGACATCATCGTTCGCTATCACGACTACGATACGGAAATCGGTGAACTGCCGACACCGGAACGAACCGGGTTCACTTTCGACGGCTGGTATCTTGACACCGACCACGACATCCCATACACTTATGTGTTCATGCCGGATCATGATGTCGACATATACGCACAATGGTCGAGAAACATTTATACGATTGAGTTCGTCACCGATCCGCATGGCCCCCTTCCCGATCTTTCGCTCCCGTTCGAATCCGAAGTATCTCTGGACTCCCTTGATCTCAAGGGCCACACATTTGACGGATGGTTCATCGATGAGGCATTCGACACGCCTTTCACGATTGAAACCATGCCTGCTCATGATTTGACGGTGTACGCCAAGTTCATCGTCAATGACTATCATATGACCGTTCATCCGAACAATGGCGATCAGAGCTATGTTCTGACGTATCCGTACGGTTCGACAATTCCCGATCCCGACGTGCCGAATCATATCGGATTCTCTTTTACGGCTTGGTATATGGATGAGAATCTGGCGTCTCGATTCACTCTTGAGACCATGCCGGATTACGACATCGATGTTTATGCAGGCTGGTCGAGAAATACCTACACCATATCGTTTGATACCGACCCGCATCCTGCAATCGAACCGATGACGGTTTTATACGAGGACCCCATAACCCTTTTGACGCTAACGCTCGAAGGTCATTCATTTGACGGATGGTATCTCGATCTCGATCGAACAGTCCCCTATCAGCTCGATACCATGCCGGCATACGATTTTACCCTTTATGCCGATTTCACCGTCAACACCTATACGATTACCGTCCATCCCGATGAAACGACGGATTCCTATGAACTGGAATTCACATATGGGCATCCGGTCGATACGCTTGCCCCCCCGAATCGTGAGGGACATTCGTTTACCGGTTGGTTCATGGATGACGACTGGACGATTCCTTTCGATCACGTGACGATGCCAGCGGAAAACTTATCCGTGTACGGCGGCTGGTCCGTCAATTCGTATACGATATCCTATGCTACCGATCTCGCAAATCCCATCCCGGATGCGATAGTCCGATATGATGAACCCATACCACTTCCTGACCTCGAAGCCTATGGGCATGCGTTCAATGGCTGGTATGAGGATCAGGAACGCACCCTTTTGGTCGTAGATGAAAGGATGCCGGCATACGATCTCACCCTTTATGCCGATTTCATACCGAACACGCACGATCTAGCGATCTACATTCCACAGACATACATCCAGTCGGCAACCGGATTCGGATTTTCCTTCGCACTCACCGAAAACGGGCAACTCTATGCCATTGGAAAAAACAACACCGGACAGCTTGGAATCGGCACGACAGAAAATGCCGATGAACCGATCGACATTACGGACCGATTCGACTTGAATCCGGGAGAATCGCTTCAATCGGTTGTCGCCGGATGGTCCCATGGCTATGCGTTGTCTTCAATGGGCAGACTGTTCGCCTGGGGAAACAACCTTTACGGTCAGATCGGAAACGGCACGACTTCCAACCAGACAACGCCCGTCGACATCACCATGATGTTCGCTTTGGAGCAAGATGAAACCATTTTGAAAGTCGTATCCGGCTATTATCACGGCATCGTTTTGACGTCGTTCGGACGTGTCATGACATGGGGCATCAACTATCAGAACGAACTCGGCGACGGCACTGCAATCCCGAGCAAAGTGCCCGTCGACATCACCGAACATGTCTCGATCGGTCCGACGGATAAGATTATCGATATCGCGACGCACGCCTACCATAGTTTCGCCACCACATCATCGGGTGAGATCCATGGGTGGGGCAAAAACATCAACGGCCAACTGGCCATCGACACCATGAACAACCAATCGTTCCCTGTCCGAATCGATGAAATACTCGGTCTCGCCAGCAACGAAGTCGCAGTCATGATCGCCTTGGGATCGGAGCATTCCCTAATTCTCACTTCAGCGAACCGCCTCTTCGCCTTTGGTGATAACGAACACGGTCAACTCGGAATCGGCAATAGAAACGACCAACCCGTCCCCAGAGACATCACACCGTTGTTGCCTTTGCTTGCCGATGAAACCATAGACGCAACCTTTGCCGGGCATACGGGTTCATCCGTCTTGACATCGCTTGGAAGGATGCTCGTTTTCGGCAACAACGACCACGGTCAATTGAGCGACATACCCTTTTATGATATTTTGACTCCATCGGAAGTCAACGGCCAACTCTCGTTAACCGTCGGTGAGACCCCTCACATGATGGAGATCGGCATCAATCACGCCATGATTCTCACTTCAAAAGGGCGTCTGTTCACCTGGGGTGACAATACCACGAACCAACTCCTGTCTTCTTCTGCCGCTTCCGTTCACATCAATCGTCTTCATTCCGTTGTTGAAGTGGATTATTCGACGCCTCTCGAACGCTATACACCTCAGTGGACCGGTTTCGTTCTTGACGGATGGTATGTCGATCCTCTGTTGACTTCCGTCTTCACGGACGAAAACATGCCCGATCATGATCTTTCACTTTATTTGTATTATGCTTCGATAACCGACAATCCAGACGAATAGTTTCCAGGAATAACTCGATTCACGACCCATGCACGTACACCCGTTCAACTTCGAATGTCCACATGTGCATCCGAGTAATCGAAAAAGAGGAATCGAGGGAACATCTCCTCGATTCCTTTTATCGTATATCGGCAGAAAACACATATAATGACTCCTGAGAACGCTTGGCGCTTCAAGATGAAACAAGGTGTCCTTCACACGGATTTCGTACGCGTGAAAACTATGGCTCAATGTATAGATCTATGGGGTGCGATGCGACGCTGAACAGGTTGGCGTCCCCATCGATATCGATGATGTCCTTAACTGTCATGGTTATTGTTGTCGGCGATTGCCCGATGATATCGAATGATAAAGAAAGTATCCGCGTATCGGAAGTAATCCGGTTCGAGATATCGAGATAATTGAATATGACGAGTCCTTCTCTTTGAACATTGATGAAATTGGGCAATCCGTTTTCATAGGTAGAGAGCGACAGTACGGCCGAATCATATCGAATCGTAAGATCATATCCGATAAAGCCCACATGGCCTTTGACAAACAGGTCGAGATCGATCTTGTTTTCCGATCGTTTTGAAATTTCAAATACGATCACGTGATCGAGATCGATGTTTCGTTCATTCACATAACGTGCGTGAAGCACGAGATCATGAGCCGGCATCGTGAGCTCGTGAAACGGTCGTTCGAACTCTTCGTCCCAATACCAACCGATGAAAATATGATCTTCAACCATCGGGTGAGGCAAATCAAGTGTTTCACCGAACGGATAGGTCTGTCGCATGTCCTCCAACTCCGGATGGATCACATACGTGATCTCATAGGAATCCACGAGCCAGATCGCATAGAGTACGATCACTTCCGATGCTGTTTTCAAGAGCTCGCAGTCAAAAGGTATGGTCCCATCGGATTCCGTGGACCAATACTGAAATCGAGCTCCCTCTCTTGATGGTGTGGGCAAACCGACATCCGGATCGTCGACCGAAACAACGATCGACTCGATCGGATCGCCACCTTGCGTATCGAAAACAAGGGATATCTTCTGATCGGAGCTTTGACATGACGCCATCGTGCCGATCATGAAAAGTGTCCATATCACGAATGATAACCTTTTTTTCATGGTTGCCCTCCCTGTCAATCTTTTCGATTGACACAAACGAAAAAACGCATGTCGTTTGCTGTTATGTTGCGGGAACAACGAATCGGGAACTGCGGTCACTCTTCTTCAATGATTTCCTCGAACAAGGCGATGACGGTCAAGGATTCGGTTACGGTATCGAATGAGACATCCCATCCGTCAAATATATAACCCTCTTTTTCAGGGTCCGCAGGCGCGATGGCCGCATCTCCATGGTTGATGATCCGTGTCTCAATAATAACACCATCGCTTTCGAATTCGACAATATGGACTTGTGGCAGCCCTTCTCTCACAACTCGGAAGCCGAGCGTATTGGACGTATAGTAAGCGTGAGCGCTGTCTTCATGACCCACTTCAAGGAATCCCGAACCTTGGAAATAACTACCCC
>JAGYNT010000071.1 GCA_018399615.1 Acholeplasmataceae bacterium | reverse complement strand
GGAAAAGAGCAATATGATGACGAGCAGAACGACGGAAAGTGCCGCCGCGTAACCCATGTCATAACGGATGAACCCGTAGTCCTCGATATGGTTCACGATCAGAGATCCCGAATAGTTCGGCGTCGGATTCGACCCCGATAGCTGGACCCCGAGCGCTCCGGCACTGAACGTCCCGACGATCGCCATGACGGCACCGAAGAGCATCTGCGGTTTCATCGAGGGAATCGTGATGTAGAACGCTTCCTGAAAGCGGTTGTTCATGCCGTCGATGTAGGCGGCTTCATAGAGTTCCTGATCGACGTTCAGGATCCCGGCGAGCATCGCGAGAAATCCGACGCCCATACTTCCCCAGAGCGCGACGATGATCATGATCGTGAAGAGGTAGTCCGGGGACTGCAGAAAGGCGATCGGTTCGATGATCAGACCGAGTCTGAGCAGAAGATAGTTGACATAACCGGATTCGTCACCGGCGAAGAAGACGCGCCAACCGACGGTCATCGTCACCCCCGCGGTCAAAGACGGCGAGTAAAGAACGATGGCGAGAACGGTTCTGAGTTTGTGCGGAAGCTGAGCGAGAGCCCACGCCATGACGAAGGCGAGCACATACCCACCCGGTCCGACGATGACGGCGAACTTGATCGTGTTCGGCAAGATGTAACGCATGAACTCCTCGTCGGTCGTCAGAAGATAGACGTAGTTGTTGACGCCGCTGAAAACGGGACTCTTGACAAGGTCGAACGTCGTCAGACTGAGAAGCATCGCGAGCGCGACCGGAACGGCGATGAACGTGATGAAGAGCAGGATATAGGGCAGCGCGAAAAGGTAGGCGGACTTGTCGTCGGCCTTGAACTGTTTCTTCTCGGTATCGATGAAGTTCGTGATTCTTTTTTTGAGGGCGTTATTCCCGGTCATCGTCATACCACCTCAATATGTCTTCTCTGGAGGGAACGATGAACGGACGGATCCGGTTCTGTTGCTGGTCGAGGTAACCGAACTCGATCATCTTTCTGGTCAGTTCACGATCGATCTTGAGCATGGCGTCGCTGACGCTTGCTCGAAGATTCGCGTCATCGTAGACGACCTTGTTCCACGTATTGCTGATCTCCCGTTCGATGATGTAGCTTCCCGGAATACGGGGAACTTCCTTCAGGTGCGACCACTGTTCCAGAATGACATCCTTGTGTCCCTCGTTCCAGCGGAAAGACTCGAACGCTTCGAGATTGGCCGAATTCCAGAGATAGCGGGTCCCAAGCGTATTGAGCAACGTTTCGTAGAAGAGGATCTGTGTCTCCGTCGACATCCACCAGGACAAGAATTCCCAGGCGTCCTCTTTTCTCGTGCTCGCATCGAAAATGACGGCGGCCTGTTGCGCGCCCGGCATCGACCGGTCGATGATGGTTTCGTTTTCACCTGTCGGGTTTTCGATTTCCCTTTCGACCCCCGGAACGAGCGCGATTTCCCAAAGACCGCTGATATCCGCGGCGGCGTTCATCAGTTGGAGATACATGCCGAAATCGCCGATCCCGATCGGAATCGTCTGATACCTGAAACTGTTGAAGAAACTCGGGATCTGGTCGGGAATGGCGTGCTCGCGATAGAGGTCGGTCATGAAATTGAGGGCGCGAATCGTGTTCTCGTCGTCGATCGCGGCACCGAAACCGTCCGTCCGGTAGATCCTGCCTCCATGCTGATAGATGAACGGTGCGGTCGAGTCGAAGGACTTCTGGGCGCTCATCGAAGAAAGGGTGACGTAGAAACTCATGCCGTAGCGCTGCAGCACCGGCAACATGTCCAGGACATCTTCCCACGTATCGGGGACTTCGAGACCGAGCTGGTCGATGACGATGTCTCTTCGGTAGAAAAGGACGTAGAAGTTCTCGGTCTCGGGGAGACCGTAGAGCTTCTCGTCATAGACCATCGGAATGAGTTGTTCCGGGTTGTAGACCGAAATCGTTTCTTCGAAACCGGCTGCGCCGGAAAGGTCGAAAAGCATGCCGCGCATGCCGTATTCGATCGGAATCCAGGCCGAAACGCCCATCGCGACGTCGGGCTGCTGTCCGGCCGAGTTCGCCAAGAGGAGTTTCGAGTCGTCGCTGATCAGGCTGATCTTGACGTTTTTCCCCGTTTCGGTCGTGAAATTGGCATCGGTGATGCGCTGGATCAGATCGACGTATTGACGGGATCTGTTGACCCAGACTTCGAGTTCACCGCTCGAGGATGTGATGTCGTAGGCGGGATCGAGAAAGGATTGAAAGAAACGCGCGAAAAAGACTCGGGTCTTTTGCCAGAGACTCGGTGTCGGATCCGGCGGATCCGTGTCCACGCCGTGCACGAACAGGGCGTCGAAGACCATCGGTTGTTTGACGACCTGGTCGAGCTGGTTCGCGATCATCTGAAGCGCGCTCGACGATCCCGTCGACAAAAGCGTCAGACGACGCGGCAGTTCATCGATGTCGGCGCGCGACGCGTTCGAGCTTCTCTACGGCCACCTTGAGATCACATTGACTCTGCGCGTCCCGGGTAAACCGTATAGCGCATTCAGGGTGTCGTCGATCATCTCGAGTTCGTCGATCTATGTCTCAACGTCCGATCCAGATCCGGGAAAATAGCTCTTCATGTTTCCCAGTCGATGCCGCGATCGGTGTTGTTTTGGTCAGTTTGACGACGTCGAGACCGAAGGCAATGATCTCGTCGGCGTCATTTCAGGGTGTTCGTAAGCCGCGGAAAAGAGCGTTCCGTCGACTTCGACCGTGAGAATATCACCCGGTTCAGGCGAGAAAAGAAACGGCATGCCGTCAAGACTCAGCGCGTGACGTTACCAGCCTCTTTGGTAGGAGATGGGGATGTGTTTCGCCTCCGGAAAGGGATTTCTCCATTGATCGGATTCGTCCCATTCCGTCCTTGTTCACTTCGCTCAGGTTGACTTTGAGCGTGAGGTGACAGAGTCCCGCCTCTTCGATCGGCAGCAGGTAACCCAGCTCGCGGCGTCTCCCGGTTCGTCGAAGGTCGGTTCCGGGAACGTTCCATTTCAGTCTGGTCATCGAAAAGAGGTTCGACCAAGGGATCGCGATTGATTCCACGGATGATCGCGGACGAGTTCTTAATAGGTCGCCTCTTCGGCTTCGATCCGGTATGAGTCGTCATGGTTCATCGCTTCATGAAGGCTCACGTATTCGGTGTAGTCGATCCGCTCTTCGAGAGATTTGAGCGTGATCTCTTTCAAAAGGATCTCGCCCGAGCCCTTGTAGAACTCGATCGAATGCTCCCCTTCATCGAAATAGAACGTCAATCCGTCACTGTAGAAGTCCCGCGCATCGGTCAAAGGCAGATTCTGCCAGGTGTAATAGGGCTCTTGCAGAACGTTGACGTCATTTCCATAACGGTCGGTTCCGGGTTCCTCGGTTTCCTGCCAGAGGCTGTCCAGAACGATCTGTGAGGCTTCGTAATATGGGGGTTCGGCCGCATCGTCGAGATAGACGGAAAGATTGATCGGCAGATGGGAATCCCCATCCGTCCTGTAGTCGAAGTAGGCCACGTAATGTCCGGCTTTTTCCACGTCGAAATGAAGGCGGATCCCGGAGGGATTTCGCCAGGCGTAGTAATCGTCTTCGATGCTGTTTTCCTCACCCGGATCGAGGTCGAAGGCGGTATGGGGAAAAACGATTCTGTCATCATGAAAGACAGGATCGGGGTGTGTCGCCAGATATTCGGAATAGTGTTCCGGCATCCGGACGTCGCCCAAAGAAGCGAGAGTCGGTTGTGGTTGTTCGCCGGTTCGACCGAAATAGACGAAGAGAAAGACGATCGCCATCAGGAGGATCGCTGAAATCACCAGGCGTCGAGTTCGTTTCATTGCTTTTCTCCCGTTCAAACGTTATGGTTGGCATCGGAATCCGATCATTCGGATTCCGATGCCTGTCTCATGAACATTATTTCTGTGCGAGTGCGTCCTCGAAAGCGTCGTTGACCTGGTCATAGAGGGCATTCGCGCGTTCGTTCAGTTGTGTCCGAATATCGGCGAGCTGGACTTCGCCGGCCAGAAGCGCGTTGATGATGTCCGCCATCTTGTTTTCGGCGTCATACGTTCCTTCATAACGGGCATCGACATATCCCGGCAGGTATTTCGGTGGTTCGACGATGAACGCACCCGATTCGATGATCGTCCGAAGCGACGTGAAGTTCGGATACAGGGCGAAATAGAGGTCGAGCAGATCCGCGTCGTTCTGAATCGGTGCGAAGTTCACTTGGGGAATGCCCGGGACGGTATTGGAAAGCTCGACGCGTTTCTCATAACCGGCCTTGCCGTAACCCATCCATTTGGCGAGCAGGTAAGCTTCTTCGGGATGTTCGGAGTTGGAAGCGATCGTGAAGAAGTCGGCGACGATCGGAACGCGCTTGTTGCCGTCTACGACGGGCGTGCCGATAAAATCCAAGTCCCACGTATATTGACCGCTGTTGATATAGGATTGGATCCATCCGAAGTCCCAGGAATAGAAGAACTTGGCGAGGATGTTCCCGTTGTTGAAGGGGTCTCCCTCGGGGAAAATGTTTTCGATCTCGACACCGGCTTCCTCATCGGCGGCCAGATCGTAGAGCGCTTCCAAGACGAACGAACTGTCCGTTCTCAGTTGACGATAGATCTCAATGGTTTCGGTGAAGGCCTCGGAATCGAGATTGAAGCCGTCTTCGGAAAGCGTGAACCAGGTGAAATCCTCATTGAGTTGCGCGGGATACCAGTGGATGATGTGTTCGATGCCTTCGAGTCCGACGACACCGTTGTTGGTCGTACTGGCGTGGTCGGCGGCGGCTTTGGTCAGGTCGATCAACTCCTGCATCGAGGAATCGATCGTCGGTGCGTCCTGTCCCTGTCTGTCATAGAGCGTGCTGTTGACGAGATATCCGGCGTAGAAAACCGCGTTCGGAAGTCCCATCACTTTGCCGTCATAGGTCGAAACACCGCGAATGTCTTCGCTGATGTTCAGGTATTCCGGATCGGCGTTGGCGATCTCGGTCATGTTCATGGCCCAGTCGTTGATGACGTAGAGCGGAATATTGTCGGATTGGAAGACGTCGGGGAGTGTTCTGGTCGACGCTCTGGCGGCCAGAAACTCGTTCCAGCCCAGGTCATCGTTGGTTCCGGGTTCTTTCGGACGTTCGATGATCGTAACCTTGATCTCGGGATGTTCGTCCATGAATGCTTCGATCATGAGTCTTTCCATGTTCGGCTCTTCGGAATCGGGACTTCCGAGGTTCCAGGAGGCGTACGTGATCTCGGTCCGATCATCCTCGTCTTCAGGGTCGTCGCCGCCGTTGCAGGCGAACAGGGATAAGCTCAACGTAAGAATCAGAAGTGTCAAAACAT
>JAGYNT010000070.1 GCA_018399615.1 Acholeplasmataceae bacterium | reverse complement strand
CGGTCGATTCGTCTCTTTCGCTTTCTCGACTTCGGCGCTGAGCACGTCATCGATCTTGTAGCGATTGTTGATGCTCGTGAGTTTATCGATCGTCGCGAGTTTCGTGATTTCCTCAAGGGCATATTCGAGATGACACGTCTTTTCCCGGACAAGACGTTCCAAAGACTCGTTTCTTTCTTCGAGTTCCTTGACCGGATAGGGTTCATCGGAGTCATTCACTTTGGAAGGAAAGGACATGTGCTTGTGCGTAATGAGCCATCGTCCTCTTTCTTTTGTAAAAACGAGCGTATATCGAATACCGGAAAGCCTGATCGCCTGGCGACGGAGCATCATGTCAAGACTGAGCGTGCTCGTAACCAGTCCGATATCATGCTTCGGAATGGCGATATGCAAGGTTTCGATGCGGTAGTCGATCGGATTGGGCGCGACGTCGATATCGCGTTCGAAGAGTTTGGTGCAAGCTTCGAAATCATGCCCCCACTCGTCCTTCGACGTACCGAATCCGTTGATGCGTTTACTGAAAAAAGCGACTGTCTTTTCAAAGTCGCGGTTCTTGAGATACGTGTCCAGAAAACGGATGTATACGCGTCTGACCGATTGAATCTGATTTTCATACATGAGACATCCCCCTCGTACTGTTTCAATTATACGATGAAACACCGTTCAATTCAACTTTATCCGTTGGTTAATATCGGTATTTAACAAATCGTAAGATTCGTAATCCATCATGTATGACGTTTCGTTTTTGCGAAGCATAGACGATCGATCGCAGATCAAGACCACATCTCGCTTTTTTCAAGGTCGAAAGCCGACTTATGGTAAAATGGAGTTGTATGATCACATGTTTTGATCTGGGAGTACAAAAATGACTTTCCTGCAATTGAAATATTTCGTATCGGTCTGTGATCACGGTTCGTTGAGTCTCGCGAGCAAGTTTCTCTATGTCACGCAGCCGGCACTTTCCTCGGCGATCACACACCTTGAAAAGGAATACAATCTGAAACTGTTCGAACGAAAGAACAACGCCATGATTCTGACCGAAGAAGGGTCGTTTTTCTACGAAAAGGCGAGAATCATCCTCGAGACCATCGATATCTTCGAAAAAGACCTCAACGATCTCTCGGCGAACAAAACGACGATCAGAATCGGGGTTCCGCCGATGATCGGTTCCTTCCTTTTCCCCCGGATCTATGAGAAGTACATGCTCGATCACACCGATGCCAGGTTCGAAATCTGGGAAGAAGGTTCACTCAGCATCCGGAACAAGATCCAGAACAAGGCGCTCGACCTCGGATTCTCGATTCTGAATGACAGCGAAAACGAACCGTATCAAAGAGAAGTGATTCTTGAAACCGAATTGCTTTTCTGCGTATCGAAGAAAAACCATCTTTCTAAAAGATCGCTACTCACCATCGACGACATCAAGAACGAACCGATCATTCTCATGCGGGAAGGATTCTTTCAGTCGAGACTGATCAAGGGGATGTATCACGAGGTCGGAGTCAACCCGAATATCGTGCTCGTATCGAGCCAGATCCTGGTCATCAGAAATTTCGTCAAGATGAATGTCGGAGGGGCTTTTCTGATCAAGGAACTGATCGATCCCGATGACGACGATCTGGTCGGCATTCCTTTGATGGCGAGCTCAAACTCAGATCGGTCCTGATCTGGCGTAAGGATGTCGAGCTTCATTCCGGGAGCGATCGAATTCGTCAATTACTTGAGAAGAAATACGTCGATTGAGCCATAAATAATATTTATACCGTATAAAATAACGGAAAAGGTCTTCCATGGTAATTAAAAGGCCTTTTTTGATATGATTGGAACATGGATAACGCTTTCATAAACATAGGAGACGAATATGGAAAAGAAAACATGAAAAGCAAAGTAAAAGAAATCTCGAACACACTCGGCAGATCAGGACGATGGACGATCATACTCTTACTGATCATTTTGCTGGGGTCATTATTTGCAAGTCTGATACAAAACGATTTCGGCAACGTTGAAATCACAGCGCATAAGTTCGATACCAGGGACGATCAGGTCGTTGCCTATGATCTTTACCGGCCCGACGGCGTCGATACGGAGAACAAGGCGCCGTTGATCATCGTCGTCGCCGGTTTTCAACGTTCGCCCCGGGAAAACTCAAGGGCATGTCGCCCTTGAATTTATGAACCGAGTTTCGTCGTCATCAATATCGACCACTTACGGCCAAGGTGATTCCTCGAGCAGTTCCGCCGTCGAGGGAGTGCGATCGCGACCGTTGAAGGTTATGGCGCATTCGATCTGATCGATTACGTCTACGACAACGAGGACGTCTATCCTTATGTCGACAAGGACAGAATCGGTGTTACGGGACACTCCGCCGGAGGAAACGCCGCCTATCAGGCTGCCGTCCATTTCGGCAAAAAGGCCGTCGACAATGACGGGATCAGCAAGGTACACTCGATTTTCATCAGCGGTTACGTGCTCTCGATCACATCGGATATCGCCTTTTCAAGAAGCAACATGGGTATGGACTATGCCCTCTATGATGAAGGTGCCTTTCGAAACAAGGTCAATGACGATGCACCCGAAGGGACCGGGAAAGGCGATATGCGTTGGGCGATCGAATCCCATGATTTCGTCAATTCCGGACTCGTCAAAGCCGGGTTCGATCCGATTTCCGACAGTGAACCGATCATGATCGAAAAGATTTACGGGAATCCCACGTTGCGGAATATGCGTCAGGTGTTCAATACGGAGACGATCCACGCGTTTCAACCGTATAGCGTCGAGGCGACCGGAAAGATTTTACGGTATTTCGAAGTCGCGATGGATTTTCGAAACGAAGATCTGTCCCCGACCGACCAGGTTTGGATCTATAAGGAAATATTGACGACGATCACGCTCGTGAGTTCGCTCGCCATGATCGTGCCGATCGGAGCGTTGCTGTATCGAATACCCTTTTTCAAGGCTTCGAAAAAGGAACCGATCATCGTGAGACAAAAAAGGTCTGTCTTCTCTCTCTTTGTCTACATCGTCACGTTTATCGTGTCTGCCGCGTTCGCGGCACTGACCTATTTGCCGAGCAGTCGCCTGACATTCGTCTTTTTCCCGAAGGCGAGCAATTCCGTCAATTCCTGGTTTTTCCCGCAAAGGATGACCAATGCCGTCGCGATCTGGGCGGTAATCAGCGGGACATTCGCGTTGTTGATGTTCGTCCTCGCCCATATCATCGTCAAAAAATTTTCCAAAAACGATGAAACGAAAGAGGATGCGCTCACCCTCTGGGGGCTCAGAATCAGCTTCAGGAATTTTCTGAAGACGGTTCTTCTCGCTTTCTTGGTCGTTGTTTCATACTTCGGATTGCTGATGATCGTCTACGGACTCTTCCACGTCGATTATCGCTTCATTTTCGTCATGGCGGCCAGACGGGTGAACATGCGATCCGTCCTTCAATTGTTGATGTATTTCCCCGTTTTCTTCGTCTTCTATTTCTCGAACTCGATTCGCGTCAATGGCGGACAGATGCACGGGAAGCTCGGCGAAAGGACCAAACTCGTGCTCGCCGGATTGATGAATATCTCGGGGCTTGCCGTCATCCTGTTCCTGCAATACTATGCGTTTGTCAGGACCGGGACCATCGCTTTTACCGAACTGAGTGACGGGACGACCCAATGGCTCTATGTCAACATTCTCTTTACGCTGATCCCCGTGATATTCCTGATGCCGTTTTTCAATCGCTGGTTTTACAAGATGAGCGGAAATTCCTATCTGGGACCGATGATCATCTGTGCGATTTTCATTTTGATGGCGATCAGCAATTCCGTCGCTTATATCCCGAATTGATCGATTTGAGACGCAAATGCGTAATTATGATAGAAAACCATCCAAGGAGGAAAGTAAAATGAAAAAAGTATTCGTATTCATGGCCCTCATACTCATGTTGGGGCTGATCGTAAGCTGTAAGGACACGGAAGACGAATTGGTCTTTACGGTGACATTCGACACGGCCGGTGGAACCGATGTCGCCAGCCAGGAAGTCGACAACGGCGGGAAGGTCACAAGGCCGGAAGATCCCGTGAAAGACGGTTATGTCTTTTCCGGTGATTGGCTCTATGGTTCTTTCATCTGGAATTTCGATGTCGATATCGTCACGGAAGACATGACCCTTCAAGCCGACTGGATCGAGATCTCATCGCTTCCGACGAATATCGGGATGACCGATGAGCTGTTTTCATCGAGCATGACCTGGAGTCAGACCGATGCCGACCCGAACATATTCGCGGTTTTCACCAAAGCGGTCGGTAGCGACATCTATGTGGAAGTCGAAGGCGAGATCGACATCAGCGAAGGCGATGTCCTCGATACCGTCACGTTCACGCCTGATGTGACGCCTCAAGGCGGATTTCATCTCGTCGAGATTCGAATCGGTTCGGAAACCGTCACGAGTGAGGAACTTCTTTTCGGCGGTGCCGGAACCGAAGACAATCCTTACCGGGTTCACCGGGTCGCGGAGGTTACCGCGATTCTCGATGATGAGACGTTGTTGGACAAGCATTTCGAACAGGTTCAGGACGTATTGACGACGATCTCGGATCCGATTGAGATCGGCAACGAGAGAAAAGTCACGTTCACCGGTGTTTACGATGGCCAGGGATTCGCCCTTTCCTTCGGTGGGAACGGCGCGCTCTTCCATGAGATCGGGGAATCGGGTATCGTCCGAAATCTCACGATCGACTCGAATACGCAACTGAGCGCGGCTGAAGAAAACCTCTATCCGATCGGCACGATCGCCGACCGAAACCGTGGTCTCATTGAAAATATCGATTCGAGCGCGAAGCTCTCGAATGCTCGCCTCCAAGGCGAATTGCCCGTTTTCAACGGAACGGTCGACACGAGTGACCATACGACCGGCGCGGGTGGAATCGTCGGGATCAACGAGATGACCGGAACGATTTCCAATGTCAATGTCGGTGGTGCCGGTGCCGTCAAAGCCGGACGTGGTACCGGAGGCGTCTCCGCCTACAATTTCGGATTGATCGAAGGCGCGAACGTGACGGCGACGCTGCCGGCCGGCAACCAGGCCAACAGCGGCAGAAGCTCGAACACGTACTCCTATGGGGGAGGCATTACCGGATTCAACTTCGGAACGATTCGTGAAAGTCTCGTTTCCGGTCGTGTTTTCGCCCAAAGTGCCTATAGCCCCACCGGTGAAGGCAATGAAGGCAAGAACATCGCCTTCGGCGGTATTGCCGGTTACAATGAAGGCGTGATTACCGAAAGCTCATTCGCACGATCCATGACCCGTAAGGAGTTCATCGACAAGGCCAGAGCCGGAGAACTCGGTGATTCCGCGAACAATCTCGGTGTCGCATCCGTTCACGGCGACCTCTATGTCGGCGGTATTGCCGGAATCAATGCCGGTGAGA
>JAGYNT010000007.1 GCA_018399615.1 Acholeplasmataceae bacterium | reverse complement strand
AATCCGATCGTCGCACTCGCATTGATCGAGGCGTGAAACAGGACGACCAGGATCAGACTTCTCGTTACCCGATAGAGCCACGTCAAGTACGTACTGAACATGATCGCACCGAGTAGAAACGGCAGAAACGCATAGTCGTAGTGGGATACTTCTTCGATCCAGAAGAGCGGGACATGCCACAATCCCCAAAGCAGACCGATTCCGATGGCGATCAGAACCGGTTCATACCGTTTCATCAGGTGTTCCTGAACGAAACCGCGCCAACCGATCTCTTCAAGCCCCCCGAAAAGGACGGATACGAACAGAATCATAAAAAACGCATAGAACGGCACGGATGACTCGAACACGGTATCCCGCAAAGCGATCGACACGAGTTGATACGTCCCTCCGATCAGAAGTGGGACGCCGAGTGCGAACAACCAAAGGAAAGGGCTGTGACGAACAGAAAGCAGTCTTTTCTTGAATGTTTCCTTCAGTTTCGGATCTCGCAGGATGAAAACGAGAGCGAAAAGAGTCGGACTGCTCCCGCCGGCAATAAACAGCACTTGTCCCGGCAGCGTATGGAACTCGATATGGCCGTGTGTCGTCAAAAACGCCAAAAGGCCATGCGACACATAGGTGAGTGTGAACGTCGAAACGACATATGGAATCCGTTTTTTCATCGTTGCTCCTTTGTTTTCGATGTCATGATGTTTTCTTCAAAAGGCATGTGGTTATTTCCTTTGTGAAGGTCGGGCCGAGCGTTTCGACAAAAACAAGCACTCCGTCCCGGCATCGATCGGATCCAAGGACGAAGTGCTCACTTATGTTTGTTTGTCGAAATAATCAGATTCAAACCATTCCTGACATCCTATGATTGCTGTTGTTCTCTGATCTCTTTGAAGTAGCGGTCGAGAGCTGTCTGATAATCGCAGGTATGACCTTGCGGGCATTCCGTGCACATGATCAGTTCACGTAGACGTTTCGGTATGAATATGCGAATTTCTTCATCGTTATAACCGACCTGCATCTTTTCCCCGTCAACCATGATGGGACGCTTCAAAATACTCGGATGGTCGATGATGAACTGTTTGAGTTCGCTGATTCGCATGTCCTCGACGTCCAAAGACTCTTCCTTGAACACTTTGGATCTGGTCGAGATGATATCGTCAAAACCGTTCTCGGCGTTTTCAAGCATCCGATCGATATCTTCTTCCGTAATCCGTTGATTGAAGAGATTCTTTTCTTCGTAGGCGACCTTGTGATCGTCAAGCCACTTCTTCGCTTTTCGACAAGATGAACAACTCGGTGTCGTGAAAATCGTGATCATTGTCTTCCTCCTTTTTGGAGCATAGGTATCATCCTATAGCACTTGAGTTCTTGCTAGGCCGATCCACCTAGGTCTTAATTATATCTTTGTTTATACGGTTATTCAACCGTTCATTCCGATTTATCATGATTTAACATAATTCCCATCATATCGTAAAGATTTACTAAGAATCTTTGATATAATGAGTAAGAAAGGAATGATAAACGATGTCAACATGGAATCTCACGCACTTCTACAGTGATCTTGCGTTGTTCGAAAAGGACCTCGCCCTCATCAAACCGAAAATCGATGAGCTCGCCACATTTCAAGGCAAACTGCATGATTTCGAATCCTTCAGATCGTTCTATGAACTCGAGGAAGACGTCACGAAACGTTTCTACCGCCTGTTCGGCTATATCCATCTTTCCAGCGATCTCAACCTGAAAGACCAGAAAGTAGCCGCCAAAAAAGAGGAGGTTCTGATTCTTCTTTCCAAGTTGCATCAGAACACGTCTTTCGTCGCCCCCGAAATCATCGCGATCGGCCAGGAAAAAGTCATGTCCTTCCTTGAAAAGGACGACTTCCTCCGTGATTACACGTTCCCGCTTGAAAAGCTTTTCTTCCAACAGAAGCACGTACTGTCCGGCGATCAGGAAAAAATACTCGCCAACTTCCAAGCGACGCGCAACATCCCGACCTCGCTCTATCAGGCACTCGCGATCGTCGATGCCAAGGATGAGACGGTCGTGCTTTCGAATCGTGAGGAAGTCACCGTCACGCAATCGAACTTCCGTTCGCTTCTGACGAAACTGAAAGACGCCGATGACCGCAAGCTCGTCTTCGAGGCCGCCTTCAAACGTTACTATGAAAACAAAACGGCATTCGCCGCCGTCTACAATCTCGTTTTGATGCAACAAAAAGCCAACTACTCCTCCAGAAACCACGATTCCGCACTCGATGCCGCGCTTCTTTCAAAACAACATACCCACCACGGTTTTCACAACCTCAAGGATGTCGCCTATGAAAACACGCATCCTTTGAAACGCTACATCGCCCTGCGAAAGAAACACCTGAATCTCAAAGAGTATCATACGTACGCATCGTTTCACAAAACCCGGAAGATCTTGAAACACTTACGGATTCGAAGATGCCGAAACACCTGTTCTTCCAAGGTTTATCGAAGGCATGGATTCATCCTACGTCCGTTATCGTAAACAAGCTCCTTGAAGACGGTTTCGCGTCGGGATGCCTGCCTGCGGGATTTGCAAACGAATCCGTGCCATATTCTTCCGGTCTTTACGGGTTTCACCGTTTATCCTGCTCAACCACGATGAAACGCTCAGTTCCGTCTTCACGCTCGCGCATGAAGCGGGACATAGCGCCCACACCATGCTCGCAAACGACCATCAACCGCTCGCTACCGCGGACTATACCATCTTCGTCGCCGAAATCGCGTCGACATTCAATGAGCACGTGCTCCTCGACTATCTCGTCAAACACGCCGAGACGAAAGAACAGAAAATATCCCTGCTCGAATCGGCGATCAACGGCATTCTCTCGACCTTTTATCGTCAAACCCTTTTCGCAACCTACGAATACCGCGCGAACGAACTCGTGCAGAAGGGCATACCGATTACCGCGGACGCGCTTTCGAAGATCATGATCGAACTCTATGATCACTACTACGGCCTCGACATCCGCAAGGAACACTACAAGCCTTACGTCTGGGCTTATATCCCGCATTTCTTCCACACGCCGTTCTATGTCTATCAGTACGCGACGTCGTACAGCGCTTCCTTGAAGATCTATCAGAACGTCCGTCTGAACAAACCCAATGCCATGAAGGATTTTCTCGGGTTGCTCAAATCGGGTGGAAACGATTATCCCGTCAACCAGGCCTCCGAAGCGGGTGCCGATCTTACCGAAAAGGAAACGTTCATGGCCGTCATCAATCGCTTGAACGACCTCATCGACGAACTCGAAAAGACACTCGAATCACGATAGACTTTTCATGATCTTTGGTGTATAATGACGTTGACGGAATGCCAAGACGAGAGAAAAGTAAAACGACATCGGTCCTGTCACAGAGAGCCGGAATGCTGAAAGCCGGCCGGGACGATCGTTTGAAATGGGCTCTTCGAGCATTCGAGTATGTCGGCTTTAACGACAAAAAAGAGCTTAAGCGATCATTCGCTTTTGAACTGGGGTGGCACCGCGTGAAAACGTCCTTGGATATGCTTTGGGCGTTTTTATGTGCATGATAAGGAGGAATCATTCATGAAACGACTCGTTTCCGGCATCAAGCCGACCGGGCAGCTGACGCTCGGGAACTACATCGGAGCCTTGCGTCAATTCGTCAAACTCCAGGACGAACTCGAGGACACGGAGATGTTCATTTTCATCGCGGATCTGCACGCGATCACGACGCCTCAGGACAAAACGAAACTGAGGAAGAACATCCGTTCGATCACCGCACTCTACATCGCGTGCGGACTCGATCCGAACCGCGTCCACCTGTTCATCCAATCGGAAATACCCGCGCACGCCATGCTCGGATACGTCATGGAATCAACGGCGTATATCGGCGAAATGGAACGGATGACGCAGTTCAAGGACAAGAAAGGCAAGCAGACCGAAGGCATCCGCACCTCGCTTCTGACCTACCCCGCACTCATGGCGGCCGACATTCTGCTCTATGATGCCGACATCGTTCCGATCGGGGACGATCAGAAACAACACCTCGAACTGACCCGGAATCTCGCGCTGCGCTTCAACCATACCTATGGCGACACCTTCGTCGTCCCGGACGGTTTTTACCCGAAGGCGGGTGCTCGGATCAAGTCCTTGCAGGACCCGACGCGCAAAATGGACAAGAGTCACGACAACCCGAAGTCCTATATCCTGCTTCTCGATGACCTCAAGGCCGTTTCAAACAAGATCAAGAGCGCCGTCACCGATTCCGAAGGAAAAATCTATTACGACCCTGTGAACAAACCCGGCATCAGCAACCTTCTGACGATCTATGCCGCGCTGTCGGACAAGACGATCAAGGACGTCGAATCCGCGTATAAGGATGCCAATTACCAGACCTTCAAAAACGATTTGTCCGAAATCGTCGTTCGAACGCTCGAACCGATTCAGGCGCGCTATGAGAAACTGATCAAGGACGATTTGCTCGACCGCGTGCTCGACGAAGGCCGGGCACACGCGGAAAGGATCGCCAACAGAAAGATATCCAAGGTTTATCAAAGACTCGGTCTCGGACGCAAACGATGAAGAAAGGGCCACTTTCAGAAGTGAAAGGGCCCTTTTCTATTCGACGGAATGCGCCGTCATCTCATAGACCGGATATTCGACGTCGCCATCGATCTGCATGTGCGTACCTTCGGAACTCGTAAGCGTAATCGTCTTTCCCCGATAGACATTGACGAAAGAACGGAAGATCGTATGCCACCCCAGATAGATCGTCGGAAAAATCAGAAAAAGAAGCCACTTGGGAATGTTCTTGATAATGACGAGTTGCAGGGAGTCATCGCTCCTGTTCGCTTTGGGCGCGATTTTCATTCCACCCCCGAAATAGGCTCCGTTCATGACGCTTCCGAGCCATACTTTCTTTTCCTTGAATTGCAGTTCATCGACCGTGACTTCGAGCTCGATCGGACGAAACTTGATGAATCCCTCGAGCGTATGCCGGAAATAGTTTAACTTGTTCTTTTTGAGTTTCGAGGTATTGACGAGTTGCCCGACGTATCCGTCGAGGCCGACGCCGACGCCGTTCAAAAAGAGTCTGGTCTCATTCCCGTAATGCGCGATCGGCAGTCTTTCGATGTACTTCCTGATCGGTACGAGTTTGTCTTTCACGCGCAAACTGCGAACAAAGTCGTTTCCGGTTCCCGCCCGATACATATAGATTTCCTGTTTGATCTTCATGCCGTAGATCCGATTGGCAAGGTGATTCATCGTCCCGTCGCCACCGACGATGATGACGCGATCATCGGGCTTGCAATCGGCGATGAAAAGGTCGACATCGGTAATCGACAGCAAACTGTGACTCTTGACGGTTCTTCCCGTTTTTTCCAGGTCGGCGATGATTTTCGTTATGAAACCCTCGTCTTTCCCGTTCCGCGACAACGGATTGTATAGTAAAATGTCCATGACGTCCTCCCTACCCGAATATGACGAGGGCGTATTTCTTTTTGCCGCGTCTGAGAATCACGTAACGACCGAAATACGCATCACTCGTATCGATCGTCCGATCGATGCTTTCGACGACCTCTCCGTTCAAGCGTACCGCCTTGCCTTGAAGAAACGTGCGTGCTTCCCGTTTCGATGAAGCGAGCTTCGTCGAAACAAGGGCGTCGATGACGGATACGTTTCGTTCACAAGAGATCTGATCCAGCGTTTTTCCTAGCATCTCGAACCCCTTTTCATTCAGGTGGTCGAACGTCCCCTTGAAAAGCGCATCGGTGACGCTCAAGGCATCCTCGAGCGCTTGATCCCCGTGCATGAAGGAAACGACTTCGGAAGCGAGACGTTTTTGCGCGATCCGCTGCTCGGGAGCACGCCCGCTTTCTTCGAGAACGGCTTCGATCTCATCCTTGGGAAGGAGGGTGAGCGTCTTCAAGTACATGCTCACGTCCGCATCGGAGGCATTGAGGAAATACTGATAGATCTCATAGGGACTGGTCAGTTCGGCATCGAGCCAGAGCGCACCGCTCTCGGACTTGCCGAACTTCGATCCGTCCGCTTTCAACAACAAGGGCGAACTGAGACCGATGGCTTTGTGGGAATCCCCGTGAACCTTCCGGATGAGTTCGAGTCCGGTCGTGATATTTCCCCATTGGTCCGACCCGCCGAACTGAAGCTTGCAGCTCTCATGGTCGTAAAGGTGAAGAAAATCAATCGCCTGAATGAGCATGTATGAGAATTCGGTATAGGATATGCCGATTTCAAGCCTTTTGGCGACCGTCTCTTTGGCGAGCATGTAGTTGATGCTGAAGAGTTTGCCGTAGTCACGCAAGAACGTGATCATGTCGATGTTTCGAATCCATGAATAGTTGTTGACATAGATGGCATGATCGGACAAGAGCCCTCTGAGCTGTGTCTCGATCCTCTTGGCGTTTGCGAGTGATTCTTCGAGCGTAAGCAGTTTTCGCTCACTCGTCTGTCTGGGGTCACCGATCAACCCGGTCGCGCCACCGATCAAGGCGATCGCACGGTGCCCGTGCTCCTGCAGAAGACGCATGCGTACGATCTGCACGAGGTGGCCGACGGTAAGCGATACCCCGGTCGGGTCGAACCCGCAGTAAAACGACGTTTTTCTTCATTCAAAAAGGCGTTTCGCGCCCTCTTCGTTACTCATATCCTTGATCATGCCACGCCAGATCAGTTCTTCATATAGTGTCATGTGTTTTCCTCCTCGGTTTTAAAAAAATCGTCCTTAAAGAATAAGGACGAAGTGAACTCCGCGATACCTTACTTCCGGATCGAATCCGGCACTCTTCATTTCTAACCTCGACAAGCGTATTTCATGACCCGTTTTCGTTCCATGTCACACCCTCATGGAATCTCTTGGTTCGATTTACGGATCACTACTTGACTTTGCGTCATGGGTCGATTCAGTTGGTGGACTGTCTCTGACGATATAATGCGGCAAAACGATACGGATATTGTCGACGTCATTCTGATTCATGAGTTTGGTCAGAAGCCGCATCGAAACGGCACCGATATCATACACCGGAATATCGATCGATGTCAAGTTCGGTCGTGAGAGAAGCGCGTATTTCGTATTTTGGAAACCGGCAACGGCGAGATTCTCCGGAACGCTTCGCCCGTTGTCCCGTGCGATGTTCATGAATGAGACGGCGATCGAATCACGGACACCGATGGCGGCGTCGACCTTCTTGTCCTTGAAAAACGTCGAGAAATGCTGTCTGTTGATGTGCGTATCCCCACTCGTCCGGAAGATCATCGGTTCGAGGTTGGCCTCGGCCATCGCTTTCAGATAACCGGCTTCCTTCTTGTCGTTGACGGAGTAACGACGCGCGGTACTGAGCATGTAGACGTTCTTGCGGTTGTCGTCGAGCAGAATCTTCGTGATCTCATAACCGGCTTTCTCAAGTCGCATCGAGACCATCGGAACGTCCGGGTCATCATGGATGCGACGTTGGCGAAAACGAAAGGAATGCCGTTTCCGGTAAACATCTTCTTGATATCCGCGACACGTTTTTCATCGAGTTCGTCGTTCAGATAAAGAACGCCGTCGACCTGTTCGGCGACGATGTTGTGAAGCGAGTCCAAAACATCCATATCCTCGCGTATCGCGAACAGTTTGATCGAATACTTGTAATTCTGGGCGATATCACTGATGCCCCCGAGCATTTCGGCAACCGAAGCTCGTGTGACATCGGATATGACGACACCGACCGTCGTCGTCTTCCGACTCGCGAGACCGCGAGCGATGACGTTCGGTCGATAACCGAGTTCTTTGATGACTTTCAGTACGCGTTGTCTTGTCTCTTCCTTGACTTTTTCCGGATTGTTCAAGACGCGTGAAACGGTTGCGAGTGAGACTCCGGCCGCACCGGCAACATCATAGATCGTTGCGTTGTTCATAGGTTCACCTCTATCAATCAATTTCACCGTCATTATACCACATGGTGTAAAGGCTTTCAAGCAACTCATGAAAATATTTTCATTCGCTTACAAAAACAGGAAGGGCATTTGCCTCCCCGTTCGTCCTACCGTTTTTCCTTGATACGTGCTGCCTTCGACGATAGTGAACGTATGTAGTTCAACTTCGCCCGTCTGACCTTACCACGGCGTGCGACTTCGATCCGTTCGATCGATGGTGCGTGGACGGGAACGTACGTTCGACACCGATCCCGTAGGATACCTTGCGGACTGTAAACGTTTCGGATATTCCGCCGCCTTGGCGCTTGATGCAAAGGCCTTCGAACAACTGAATACGTTCACGAGCCCCCTCTTTGATCTTGACGTATACCTTGGAGGGTATCGCCAGGACTGAATTCGGGGACTTCCCTGAGGTAGGGTTCTGTCACAGCTCTGATCAAATCTTGCCCTTTTAGTTTTGACATGTTCGACTCACTCTCTTTCTTCCAATGTTCATGTCTCCAAGGACAGCGGACCATTGTGCATTTATTACGGCTTAATCATTATAACAAAGATACGGGTGACTTGCAAGACTTTTCATTCATTATCACCGGGTATGGAAACGTGATCGGAAAAGTAGTCCGAGAAAAACATCTGCTCATAGTATTCGATCGTATCGTGGATCTCCTGTTTGACCTCCTGATAGTGCTCGGGGTCATCGTTTCCGAGAACGACTTCATCCGCTCGGACGACCATCTCCAGACTGATCCAGCTCGAGTGCGTCAAAATGATCGGTCGGTCGGTCCGTTCTTCGAGAAACAGACTTTCACCATGGTAGAAATCCTGAAAATAGCGGATCCCGAGCAGATCGAAGACCGTCGGAGTGACGTCGTAGTGGGATCCGAGCGTATCGGTTTCCGTCGGTTGAAGACGGTCGTGATAGATCAACATCGGGACGCGTTCGATCGCGTAGGGAACGTCACTGTCTTCGGTGTATTTTTCCGTGATTTCGAAACTCGAATAGTTCTTGTGGTCACTGAACATGACGATGATCGTCTCGTCGAAGAGACCCGTGTCTTCCAGGTGATCGATGAGTATGCCAAGCCCTTTGTCGAAGTCCATCTGCGCGGCCAACAACGTCTTGAACTCTTCTTCGTAGTCCCGATAGATCAGGTGTTCTTCGATGATGTCGTAATAGGTTTTGAGTTCCTCGCGATACTTGGTATGCGGTCCGTGCGGCGTGACGGTCAGAACGAAACTGAAGAAGGGATCGTCCTGGACGGGAGCGATCATGTCGTGCCAGTCTTCGAACATGACCGAATCGAGCGGCCAGTAGTCGCCCTGATCGAGTTGCTCATCCTCCAAGGCGAGGAAGTGTTCGAAACCGAGACTGACATGCATGGTGTCGCGATTGAAAAAGGTCACATCGTAGTTGTGAAAGGAATTGGCCGTATAGCCGTTTTCACGCAGCACATGAGGAAGCGCGTTCCGATACGTGTTTTCACCGAACGTGTACATGTAGTTGTCGGATAGCGAATACATCATCGAGGTGAGAGCTTTCATTTCGGCATCGTAGGTGTAATTGTTCTTCGCCGCCGAATAGAAGTTCTCGAAGACGACGCTCTTTTCCCGGAGCGCATAGTAGTTCGGAGTCAGATCGGGTATGAACGCGTAATCCTCGCACGTTTCGCACATGATCATGATGACATTCTGATCCTTGAACTCACCGAAATGAGGGGATGTTTCCGATAACTCGTAACGCGAGTGCTCGTTGATGTTTTCAATGTATTCGTCACTGAAGAACAAAGGTCTGATCCGACTCGCGGCGAACGTGACGATATCGAGATTGTGATAGGTGATGTAACCGAAACGTTGAACGAACAGACTCTTGTCCGCCGGTGTCTGGAAAGTCAGTCGTTCATTCTCTTCGACCATCCACGGACTCAACATGATCATCAACGTGAAACAAAGCGCGATCACGAGTTTTTTCCGTCCCTGCCTCAGTGCGGTGGTCTCACTCTGCATGTAGACCAGCCTCTTGAGAAAGCGCAAGAACAAAATGATCACGGTAATGATCATGATCCATGTCAAAAGACCGTATGGCGTCAAGGGATTGTATTTGATGCCGATCCGCATCGTGTTCTTACCCGACTCGAGCAACATCGCCAACGACGTGACGTCCTGTTTGAAATAGTATAACGTACTGTCGGTCAGAAAAAAGGTGAACATCACGGCCATGTAGAGCGCATAGGCGATGTAGCGGTATTTGTTCCGTTTGATCAAGGCGATCCACGACAAAATGAACACGACGTTGATCCCGGCGAGCATCAGGTGTCGGCCGGAAATATCGAATCGATAGCGATAAATGAAGATCGCGTCAAGACTGAGCACGATCAAAGCGATCACCAGAAATTCCACAGCATTGGAATGTCGGATGAAATGATGGAAGCGTTCACGCCATGAATGAGTCGTTCGTTTTTGCATGTTCTTTACCTCTTGGTCACATAAAAATGACACACTTTTGATCCACATCATTATACCACATCCGAAATCAAAAGAAAACTGCAAGTTTTACTTGCAGCTCTTTTTGACCTCTTCGATCAATGAAACGATCGGATCGTCGAAAACGTAGTCCTTGAGAAGATCCGGTCTTTTTTCGAGTGTCCGTTCCACGCTCTTGCGCTTTCGCCAAGCGTCGATCAATCCATGGTTTCCCGAAAGAAGAACATCGGGGACGTCATGGCCGAGATACGAAGCCGGTTTCGTGTACTGGGGATACTTGAGCAATCCCTGTTGCAGGCTGTCGGTCGCCGCGGATTCCTCGTGAAGCACACCGGGGACGAGCCGGATGATCGCATCGGCAAGCGCCATGGCGGGGATTTCTCCCCCCGTGAGCACGAAATTGCCGATGGAAAGTTCGAGATCGACGTAATCCTCGATTCTGGCATCGAAGCCCTCGTAGTGTCCTGAAATCAGGATGATGTGCTCGAGTTCCGACAATTCGGTCGCTCGCCTCTGATCGAAAAGACGGCCTTGCGGCGTCAAGAGGATCACTTTCGAGTTTTCACCCTTGAGTGCCTTGATGGCGTCATAAAGGGGCTGGAAAGTCAGGACCATGCCCGCACCTCCGCCATAGGGCGTATCGTCGACTTTTCTGTGTCGGTCCTTGGTATAATCCCGAAGATCGCGAAGATGGATGGTGACGTATCCGTGTTCGCGCGCCTTTCTGATCATCGATGTTTCGACGAAAGGCTTGAAAAAGTCCGGAAAGATCGTTACGATATCGATTGTCATAGCATGCCCTCGATCGGATAGATAATAATCGCGTCATCCGTGATCGGACCGATAAACGCCTTGACAAAAGGAACAAGAATCTTTTTATCGTTATCCCTGATTTCCAGAAGATGTCCCTGGGGCACGGGGATGACCGCACTCACGTGACCGACCGTGCGTCCGTTTTCGATGACCTTCTTGCCGATGAGATCGGCGAAAAGAAACTCGTCTTCCGCCAACTGGGACGAAGCGTCTTCTTTCGTATAGAGATCGAGCCCTTTGAAAGGTAGAACATCCTCGATCGAATCGATCCCTTCAAATTTGACGATGAACCAATCCTTTTGTCGGCGGACGCGCTCGATCACGAGTTCTAGTTCTTCGCCGTTCATGACGACGAATACGACGGAATACGGCGAAAAACGGTCAAAATCACTGAGATTCATGACCTTCGCTTCGCCTTTCAATCCATGTGTGTTTCTGATTTTTCCGATTTGAATCATGCGCAGGGGACTCCTAAAAGGAGTCGATGTCGATCTGGACGCGCTTGCCTTCCTTGGAAGCTCCGGCGTAGACGATCGTCCGCATGGCGTTCGCAAGGCGTCCGCCCTTGCCGATGACGCGACCGAGATCCTCCTCGTTGACCAGGAGTTGGATCGTGATGACATCCTGATCATCCGAAATGATTTTGACGAGAACGTCGTCCGGGTTAACGACCAATGGCACGATCATGTTTCTAATGAGTTTTTCAAAATCAACTGCCATGTTTCGTTCCCCCTTCTACTTGTTCAAAACGCTGTATTTTTTGAATAGGCTCTTGACTGTTTCGGTCGGTTTCGCACCATTTGCGAGCCATTTTTCAACTTTTTCCGCGTCAACTTTCACGCTTTCGACCAAAGGATCGTACGTGCCGAGTATTTCCAGGAACTTACCGTCACGCGCCCGCCGCGAATCACTCGCGACAACACGATAGAAGGGACGTTTGTTCGAACCGTAACGTTGCAGACGTAGTCTTACTGCCATATGTTTCACTCTCTTTCCATTATTGAAGTCATTCCCATTATACAAGATTTTCGATATCTGTCAAGTCCTTTTACTTAACAGTTAAAAATTGAGGTTTTCGTCATACAGCCGAGACGGCCCGATATACTTGAAACCCTTCGTGTTCTTCAGCTGTTTTTTCAGGGTCTGCTCCTGTCCGGCATCGCCGTAGACGATGGCGTAATTCTGTTTTTTCGATACGTAGGATACGTCGACCGGAAGCGTCTTGATTCGTTTGATGACGTGCTTTCCTTTGTAGAAAACAACATAAGCCATGCGGTTAGCGTGCATTGCACGTCCCTCCTTTGCTCTTTGTCCAAGGACTGTTCGATGTCTTGATTTCCTGTGATATGCTCGAGGCGATCCGATCAAGAAACGCCTGCAACTCATCGTTGATCTGTCGTTCGAGTTCGAGATAGCGTTTGACCTCTTGCGTACGGTAGAGTGCCTGTTTCGCTTCACTGAGCGTACGCGAGGCGACCTTGTGTTCGGGATGATAGGATCCGCCTTCTCTTTCGATGCGTTCGTATACGTCTTTGGCTCGGTTGAACGCCTCGACTTCCCTCTGATTCGTGGTCTTGATCGCCTCATTCAGCTTTCTGAGTTCGATCAGTCGGGGGTCGGCCGCGATCTCCTCGATCGCGCGATACGCCTGTATGATGATATCCGTCATGTGATACGTCCTTTCTCTTAAGTCCGGTCATTCGAAATGCTCGCAGGAACACTTGATTATGCCCGTTTTGTGATATAATGAGAGGTGAGGTGAATTACCGATGATCTTAATGAAACATATTATTCGCGAAGGACACAAGACCCTTGAAACGGTAGCCCGTGATGTCGAACTTCCCTTATCGAAAGCGGACAGGAAAACACTTACGGACCTCATGGACTATGTCAGAAACTCCCAGGATGACGAGATGGTCGAAACCTATGGACTGCGTCCGGGTGTCGGACTTGCCGCTCCGCAGATCAACGTCTCGAAACGGATGTTCGCCGTTCACGCGCACGATCTCGATGGAACGCTCTACTCCCATATGCTCGTCAATCCCATCCTCAAGGCCAAGAGCCAGAACATCATCTATCTGCCGGGAGGCGAGGGTTGTCTGAGTGTCGACCGCGAGACCGAGGGGATCACACCCCGTTACGAATCGGTCGTTTTCGAAGCGCTGTCCTATGACAGGGAAAGCGATCAGCTCATACCGGTCGAACTCCATCTTTCGGGTTATATCGGCATTGTCTTCCAACACGAGTTCGACCACTTGAACGGCATCCTCTTCACGATGAAACTCTTTCCCGCCTTGCCGAACGCGAAACCCGCGTTCGTCTATGAGGAAGAGTCGAACGACTCTATTTGAAGACCCTCTTGATGACTTCGATCTGATTGTCGATGATGTCATCGTAGGTGACGTCGCGGTTTTCTTCATTGGGAAAAAGCCTGTGGGCCAGATCGGTCTTCGCATGCTCTTTCCTTTTTTTCTCTTTGGAAAACAGACGTTTGAAAAAACCGGGTTTCTCCGTTTCTTCGACGAGGACGTCATCGAAAAACGCATTGTCGACGAGCAGAAACCCCCGATAATCGTCCCGAAGAAGTTTCTTGAATACGGTCACGATGCCGGTCTTCCCGTAACCGAGAAGTCGTGGCGAACCACTCGGATCGGCATCGATCGCCCGAACGGCGCCGATCCGATTTTTGAGCAATCGGTACGCGGTTGTCTCGGGTTCCTTGTTCATCATCATGTATACGGGATCGAACAGGACGAAAAACTCGTTCTTCTTGAACTTTTTGAGCAGATAGGCGTAGACGCCGACACGTTGGTTTCCGTAGGGCTCGAGGATAATCGTCTTCTTGTGTTTCTGCGCGAACTGGATAAACGGAGTCAAGCGTTCTTTGACCAGTTCGAATTCTTTGACGACATCCGTCAAAATCGGAATTTTCAGATAGAGATGGGTCGCCTTGAGATGGACGGCCAGTTCGACCATATATTTGAACGCATCGAGAGCTTCTTCGTGTTTTTTGTCGTCGTGCAAATCGTAGACCGCGATCATCGGATCGATGATCGCGACTTTGAGCTTCGACTGTCGGATCGCCATCGTAAGCTCTTTGATTTTTCCTTCGGTCCGTTCGAGCAACGTTTCGTCCTTGTACATACGTAAGGACAGATGGGTGATCCGATGTCTGTTGGCACATTCGATCTGCGCTTCGATCGAATGACTCTGGTTGTGATCGAAAAAACCGGTAATGACTGGCTTCATAGAACCCTCCACTGGTGCATGATGATGCCTCCGGCGACGCTCACGTTGAGACTTTCCACGCGTTTCGTGTCGATTCGAATGGCGTGATCGGCGATACCTCTGATCCGATCGCCCACGCCTTGTCCTTCGTTTCCCATGATGAGTACCAGAGGCTTGTCCGGATCGGGCTGATCGCCGTCGTGCGCATCGGCATAAACGATCTGGAAACCATCCTTCTTGAAGGCCTTCAGGCGCTCTTCGAGCGGTTTTCGCTCGACAAAGAGATCGAAAAGCGCGCCTTGTGAGGCACGAATCACTTTTTCATTGTAAAGATCGGCGGTCTTCGGACTCATGACGACATGAAGGAAACCGAAAGCCGACGCGCTTCTCAGAAGCGCTCCGACATTATCCGGATCCTGAACGTCATCAAGAGCGAGGATGCGTGTGACCCGTTTGGGCTTCTGTATCTTCTTGCATACCGCCATCACCGATGGCGTCGTCTCCGTCTGTTTGAGCGCTTCCATGAGTTCCGTTGCGATCACAAGACCGGGGACGTCACGTTCGGTCGTCACCCGTTCGACCACGACACCATGCTTGTCGGCGGCAGCGACCAGATGCTCCCCGTATACCAAAAACTCACCGTAGGCATCGCGGTGTTTTTTCGTTTTCAGTTTCATCCATTTCTTAAAACTGGGATTTTGTTTCGACGTGATCATCCTCATCACCGATTCCATTATAGTCGTTTCCGAGCGCTTCTTCAACCGTCATGCCGGATCCGGCCAGATCCAGTTCGAACGAAGGACCGACCGATAGCGTCCGGACATGCTTCAGACTGTCTTCCAAAAGCGTTTCATAATCGAAGAGTTCCTCATAGCGCAAAGCATAGATATGCATCGGTTTGGTTGCCGGTTGTTTCGGGACGTAGATGCTGCAGCAGTCTTCAAAGGGGCGCGTCGAAATATCGAATGTCCCGATCGTTCGGGCAACCTTGATGATCTCGGTCTTGTCCATCGTCACGAGTGGTCGGATAATCGGAAACGAGGTGACGACTTCGATCGCCTTCAGACTCTGTAGCGTCTGGCTCGCGACCTGTCCGACCGACTCACCGGTAATGATCGTGAGCAATCGGTTCTTTTTGACGTATCGCTCGGCGAGTCGGTACATCATCCGACGCATGATCGTGATCGTGTAGGGACTCGGTACGTATTCGAGGATCGCGTTATGGATGTCTCTGAACGGGACGAGATGAAGACGTATCGTTTCCCGGGGGGCATAGAGACGGAGCACTTTCGCGACATCGACGACCTTCTGAACCGACTCGATCGGCGTCATGGGCGTCGATTCGAAGTGAAAGAGTTCGACTTCGATCCCCTGTTTCATCGCGAAAAACGCAGCAACCGGAGAATCGATTCCCGAAGATGTCATGACGAGTCCTTTCCCGAGTATGCCCACGGGATAACCCCCGAGTCCGGGGATCGTCTTCAGATAGAGATAGGCGTGTTCTTTCCGTATTTCGATATGCAGGATTTCTTCGGGATCACGGACGTCGACGACGACGCGCCTTTTGGCGCCGGCCAGAATGGGACCCGCGAGTTTCAACGTGATTTCCTGACTGTTGAGCGGCAGAGTCTTGTCCGCGCGTTTCGTCTCGATCTTGAACCGGACACCGTCCTGTTCGATCTCGAGATCGATGACCTCGCGGGCGAGTTCGATGATCTTTTCGAAATCCGGCTCCGTCACATAGACGATACTGTAGGACATGAGTCCGGGAATACGCGAAAGACGATTCAGAACGTTTCTCTCATCCTCCTGCCGGTAGCCGATGAACATGCGGTCGTGTTGTGATTCGACTTCGACGTCGAGATCCTTCATTTTTTCGCGGACGTGGTCCTTGATGCGTCTTAGGAACGAACCGATGTTCCGTCCTTTGAGCATCAGGTCACCGAAACGCAAAAGTATTTGTTTTGTCATCTTATCACCACAAACATTATATCATGTATGCTATAATATGAACGGTGATAAGTCATGAAAACGAACGAATTGCTCAACCAGGCTCAAAGCCTTCTGTCCGACCAACCGACCGATCTCAGTCGTCTTTCCAACGCATCCGCTTTTCTGTATGCGGCACTCGATCGGATCAACTGGGTCGGTTTCTATCTCTTTGATGGAAAAAACCTGACCGTCGGTCCCTTTCAGGGAAACGTCGCCTGCGCCTTCATTCCTTTCGGAAAGGGCGTCTGCGGTGAAGCCGCCAGAACGTTGGAAACTCAGGTCGTCGACGACGTCCTCGCGCACGACAACCACATCGCATGCGACTCGAGAAGCCGTTCGGAAGTCGTTGTTCCTCTGATCGGTTCAAAGGGGCTCTATGGCGTCCTGGATGTCGACAGTCCCGTCGAAGCGCGCTTCGACGAGGAAACCGTCCGGTTTTTACAGGCATTCGTCCGAATCCTGATGAAAACGATTGACTTTTGACGTTCACTCGTGTAAACTGAAACATGTCGGTAAAAAGCAGGCATACGATCGATCGAATCTTGATCCCTACCACGTGGAGCCCTTAGTAACCTTTCTGCTTTAAGGTGAAAAGAATATCGGGATCACTTTGATTGAGACGGTGTGTTTTTACCACCAAAAACAAAAAAGGAGGTAAAAATCGTGTCACGTTACACAGGACCAACATGGAAAATCTCGCGTCGCCTCGGCTACTCGATTTCGGAAACGGGCAAAGAACTCAAGAAACGCCCTTATGCCCCCGGTGTCCACGGCCAACGTCGTTCCAAACTGAGCGACTATGGTCAGCAACTCCAGGAGAAACAAAAGGTTCGCTTCACTTACGGCCTTTCCGAAAAGCAATTCAAGAAGACATTCAACGAAGCCCAGAAGCTCAAGGGCAAGCAAGGTGAAAACCTCTTGCGTCTCCTCGAATCAAGACTTGACAACGTCGTCTATCGTCTCGGATTCGCGAAGACACGTGCCCAGGCACGTCAGCTCGTCAATCATGGACATTTCCTCGTTGACGGCAAGAAAGTCGACATTCCTTCCTATCGCCTGAGCCCGGGACAACAGGTCTCGCTCCGCGAAAAATCGAAGAATTTGAAAGTCGTCCAGGAAGCTTTCGAAACGAAGTTCGGATCATCGGACTACGTCGAGTACAACGACGAAACGGGCGTCGGTACATTCGCACGCTATCCCGATCGCAACGAGTACATGCAGGAAGTCAACGAACAGTTGATCGTCGAGTATTACAACCGTTGATACACGAACAAAAACGACTATGAGAGACACTATCATGGTCGTTTTTTTTGTTGTTATCATTTCTTATGAAAAAATCCGGAAATCGCTTACATACGAAAACGAAGTATGTTAAAATAACCCCTGAAAGACACCTGTCCAAACAAAAAGGAGTGAATGAAACCATGAAACAGGCGAAAACACGTTTGATGGCAATGGCCTTTGTCCTTGCAGCTGTTTTGTTGATGGTATCCTGTGACGGATTCCTGACCGACCCGATCGATGGACCGGAACCGGAACCGATTCGATCCGTTCTGACGGATGCCGAACATGAGACGACGGTCGTCGTCGATGGAATCATCTACGGCATTACCGAAGAAGGCATCTTCATATCCGATGCCTCCGATGGCATGATCTTCGTTTCAACCGACCCCTCGGATCTGAAAACCGGAGATCGCGTCTTCGTCATCGGTACATTCGATCGAATGGATGGCGTGAAACCCGTCATCGATCGAGTGACCACGTTCAACGTTTCCGGATCCGGAGACCCCCTTCTTCCGGAAACCGAAGATCTCGAACCGGTTTCCATCTATGATCCGACGGACAAAACGGATGTCTGGTATGACTATCTCATCCTCACAGGCACGATCGCGAAAGAAGAATCGTCCTATTTTCTCGAATTTGAGGATACGCGTCTGTCTTTTTCCGAAAGTTCCTCGAACGCTCTGCTCGACGACTTCATCGGTGAATTCGTCGAACTTCCCGTCATTCTCGCCGATGCGACCGATGACCGGATGTCTTTGCTTTTCGTCGATGACGTCAGCGACATTGTGCTCACTGTCTGGGAGACACCCGTTGAAATCGTTCAATCCCATCTGGATGACACGATGGTTGACACGATCCAATTCGGCAATTTGGACCTCCCCCTGAACCATGAACTCATTACCGGTTCGATCTCCTGGGAATCTTCGGATGAATCGGTGATCACATCCGAGGGAATCGTCAAATACGATAACGATGACACCCTCGCAACCCTTACGGCAACCCTCGAGATCGACGGCGTCACACATACGTTCGATTATGACGTCACCGTTGTCGGTATGGGTGACTACCGTATGCTTGACGACTACGAAAACGAACTGTTCGACATGATCGAAACCTATCCGGATATCGCGGACTTGCACATCTACGGTTACTCCTTTTGGGGTCGCCCTCTCTACGCCCTTGAAATCAGCAGCGCATTGGGAGTCGATGATGGCAGACCGGAACACGTACACGCCGCATCCATTCATGCGCGTGAATGGCCGTCCGGCGAAGTAGCGATGGATCTGGCCTGGCATCTTCTCGAACACTACGGTTCCGATGATCGTATTACCGATCTGGTCGATGATGTACGCATTTGGATCCTCCCTGTCACGAATCCGGACGGATTTCTCAAAACCGTTGAATTGCGTGAAACGGAATGGGAACCCTATGCCGCCGGTATGTGGCGAAAGAACGTATCACCCAATGCGGACGGTTCGATCGGTACGGACCTGAACCGAAATTTCTCCTACAACTACGGCCTTGACGGCAGCGGCAACACGACGAGCATCACCTATTGGGGTGAATCACCGATGAGCGAGATCGAAAATGTCGCCTATGATGATTTCTTCTCGTCTCGAGACGTCATTTCCGTCGTCCACGGACATACATACCTGGAAGTCATCTATGTCGATCAGAATCATCAACTGTCTCTCGATATCGCGAAAGACATGCAAGCCATAAACGGCTATGAACCGCGTGGAGGATTGACCGGTGGCTCCCAGGATCAAAACACGGCCGGACTATACAATGCTCTGTCATGGACGATCGAGTATGGCAAGGAATTCATTCCACCTTACGAGGGTTATCCGGGTCCCGGTCTCAAGGTCGGTGCCTTCGATGAGGTATTCGAAGCCTTTACAATGAAATATTCGGTTTTCCTGGAAGAAGACATCACCGGTAATCTCGTTTACGGCGAATACGGTCATGCTTATCAGATCCCCGATGAAGCGGATGGCAACATCGTCCTGATTCGTCGTGGTGACGGTTTGACGTATCAGACCAAAGTCGAAAACGCCATGGAAAAAGGTGCGAAGGCCGTCATCGTTTTCAATGATGAGCCATCCGTCATGAGACTGCCCAATGTCGATGACGGTGACGTACCTCCAATCCCCGTCATGTATATGAGCGGAGAAGTCGGCGAAATGCTCGTTGAAGCCTATCTGGACGATCAGGACATGCAGGCCGAACTCATCGCGCACTATTTTCAACAGGATAGTCAGAAACGCGTTTTCGAACGCAACCTCGAACCGCTTCTGATCGCGATCGATGCGGCAAGAGATCACGCATCGGTCGTAACCGGACAACTCGTCGATCGGGAAACGGGGGCTACGCTTTCCGGTCGAATCACCAAGGAAAACGACTACGTCGCACCGTTTGGCGGTATTTTCGAAGGCGATTACATGCGTCATGAACACCACACGGCAATCGACGTTCAAAACGGCTCTTTCACGTGGCACATGACTCCAAGCGATCAGAGAGAACTCAAAGCGGCACCTTATCTCTTCACGGCACACGTCGACGGCTATCATCCTTTGATCAAAACCTTGACGATCGATGATTTCAACCAGACTCACGACCTTACCTTCGAACTGGTTCCCCTTGGCGAACCTGTTCCGGATGACTATGACGACTATTTGCAAGATTTGGCGACATGGACCGAATGGCTCATCGCCAAGATTCCCGAACAGCCGACACAGGATGACCGAATATACGTAAGACTCGCCCAGGATGCCATCGATCGCTTCATCGATTTCGGTGGAAATACGACCTTACTCGCCAATTTCCCGGATTTCGAATCGGCCCAAAACGCGATAAGCGATCTTGAAGATGCGATGATCACGGAAATCGAAGACGGCCTCAACGCTTTACCCGACGACATCACTTCCGACAATCAAGCGGAAATTCTTGAAATCAGAGCATGGGTCACAGAAGCCGAAACCCAAGGGATCGACATCGGTCTCGATCTCACCCCGCTTCTCGACGCCGAGGAAGCGCTTCGCGTCTACTTCACGGAAAATTATGAAACCGAAAGTGCCTTGACGTTGACCCCGGTCAACCACAACAACACGTGGCTCACCGACTTCGAAAACCGTTGGGACGACGACTATACCGGAAATACGGTAGCACGACAGACCTTTGAACCACTTCGCTATTACTCCGTTTCTCACGGTAGCCTCGATACCAATCCCCGCTACATGACCTTCGATATCACCGACAAACCCTACGCATTCGTCGAAGGCTATGTCGGATCCTCCGATCGCGCCTTCTCCACGACGATGCACCCGACACACCTGCGCATCTATCTCGATGGTGAACTCGTCTACACGGCAATCAACGAATACTACCATCCTGCGAACCACTACCGGATCGATATCACGGGTGCGAGCACCATCACATTCGAAATCTACGCACCGCAAGTCAACGGATCGAATTACGCGAACCGGATCGCCTTCATGGAACCGATTTTCCTGATTCCGCAGTCGAGCGAACAGGATCAGGCGATCGAAGCCATCGAAAACGCGATCGATCAACTCCCCGACCCGATCACTCTCGATGACGAGGATGACGTCACTTCGATTCGTCAGATGATTACGGATGCCTTGAGCCTTGGCGTAATCGAAAGCATGATCGCAAACATGGATGTTCTGCTTGCTGCCGAATCAGCGCTTGAAGATCTTTACGTCCAAGAGCGAACATCGGAAATCATCGCTTTGATCGACGCTTTGCCGGAAACGATTACCACCGACGACCGACAGTTGATCTGGGATACGTGGAAAGCCGTATCCGAAGCTCATCTCTTTGGCGTCCCCTTTGAAGATATAACGAATTTGGCTGTTCTCGAAGCGAAAGAGAACGAACTCGATGACGCGTATCGGGAATCCTATGAGTTCGTCAGCCTGTTCACGCTCGGCGACCCGGGTGTGGGAAATCGTCAGTCTTCCTGGCTCGTCGACTACGATAACCGCTGGTCCGACTGGGAAACCTACCCGGAACGGACAATCGGCGGTCTGTCCTTCGAGCCACTCAAGTTCTATGCCGTATCCCACGGTAGTCTCGATACGACCCCGCGCTACATACAATACGATATCAGTCAGAAAGGATTCGATTTCGTTCGCGGATATCTCGGCATATCGGATGCCCCTTACAATTCACAGTATCCGCTCGATTTCGTCATTTACGGGGACGGAGAAATTCTCTACGAAGCCCGACTCGACTACTTGGAGGCTCCGCACTACTACTTCCTCGACGTATCGGATGTGACATGGCTCCGTTTCGAGTGGTCGGCTGAAAACACGTCGCCAAACGGCTACGCGAATCGAATCGTCTTCGTCGAACCGACCTTCATGATCGCTTTGACGTCCGAAGTGGACGCATCGATCGATGCGATCGAAAGCGCGATCGCCGCACTCCCCGATCCGATCACACTTGACGATGAATCCGATATTTCGGCGATCAGACAGATGATTGTCGATGCTGGACCGATCGGCGTCACCGAAAGCATGATCGGAAACATCGCCACACTGGAAACGGCCGAAAAGGCAATCGAAGATCTCCATATCGCGGAAAAGGCAAACGAAGTCATCGACATCATCGACAACCTCCCGGAAACGATCACACTCGATGATCAGGATGCGATCTGGAATACCTGGCTCGCCGTATCGGAAGCCTATCTCTTCGGCGTGACCTCTGACCAGATCACCAACCTCGGTGTTCTCGAACAGAAAGAACAGGAACTCGACCAGATCTATTCGCAGACCCATGACTTCGTAAGTCTCTTCACCCTCGGCGACCCAGGTCCGGAAAACCGACAGTCGACTTGGCTCGTTGATTATGACAATCGTTGGACCGACTGGGAAACCAATCCGGATCGGACGATTGGCGGTCTCTCTTTCGAACCTTTGAGTTTTTACAGTGTCGCACACGGTGGGCTGGATACGACGCCGAAATATCTGCAGTTCGATCTGAGCGAAAAGAATTTCGATTATGTACGCGGTTATCTGGGAATCGCCGATGAACCGTATAATTCGCTTTATCCCGTCGACTTCGTCATCTATGGCGATGGCGAAATTCTCTTTGAAGCACGTCTAGACTATCTCGAACCCCCTTATTTCTATTTCCTCGACGTTTCGGATGTGACATGGCTCCGTTTCGAATGGTCGGCCGAAAACACGTCACCGAACGGATACACCAATCGAATCGTTTTCGTCGAACCGGTTTTCCTTGAAAACAAGGAGAGTGACGAAGGATAGTCCGTTTACCGAATGCACGAAAAAAAAGATGAGTTCGTCTCATCTTTTTTTGTATGCTTTGATCCGTCGATAGACGTTTCTTTTCAACCATGGTTGCAGTTTGCTTGCAAACGTCTTTCTGAGTGCCCGAAAAAAATCCTGAAAAACGAGAAAGACGACGTAGCCGAGAATAGGAAAGTGACTCAAGCGAACACGTAGTGCGAGCCCCTCGTGATAGATGCTCGAATCGGCATAGATCAACATGGTCACGATGATGATCACGATGTGTCTGGCGCATGCCGTCACGATAAGACTTCGGAAAAATCGCACGGGGAATTCCGTTTGAATTGAACTCGACGTTTAGTAGTTTGGGGCTATCAAGGTCGAGGTTTTTACGTATGAAGATTTTCCACGGTTTGGATTCACCCTTTTCTTTTTCGCTGAAAGGGTGGACACTTTGCAAAATGGTCGAAAGGAATATTCCCGGATGGAACCGGATTTTCAGGCTTTCGAAAAATAGAAAAGGATTCGATTCTGATCGGATCCGGCCTCTTCCAAAGGCTTCAATGCGGTTTGAGAAGGCGTACTTCTCATTGAGTTTAATTCAAAGAAATGGGCTTGCAAGAACTTTTTCCTGACATCGTACGTTTTACCTGTCAATGTCACGTTCACGTGCGTCATCTCCCCGATTACAATTGGTTTTTGATCGGTCTCATAGCGTACGTGGTTGTGTAAAATCGACTTGAACATCGTCATCAGGTAAACGTAGTTCTCCGTTTTTCCTTGGCGCAGATCGGGCACTTGTGGAAATGAGAGGGGTAGAAGTATTCCGCCTTTTTCCGACACTTCTTCAGTTTTTTCTTGACACTACGAAGAACATCGACCCACGTGTTCGCACTCGGTCCTTCTCCGTCCTTTTCATGTTTCGCAAAAGCCTGTACGAACAGCTCGCGCAACGGCTTCCGGAAAAACGAAAACGGCATGGCGTTCACCAGTGGAACGTTATTGGAATGCTCACTGTCGTAGAGTGAAATCTCGCGCTCCATATTATCGTTGATCGCGTTTCGTTTTACTTTGAGTTTGGAAACTGTCGGTGTCGACGAGTCCAATATCACACAAGCGGATATACGAAAAAAAGACCTTTCGGCCTTTTATCGGTTCAATGCGGCTTTTGCCAGGGTAAGAAATGATTCGGGGTCGAGCGAAGCGCCACCGACGAGTGCGCCATCGATATCGCTTTCTGCCAACAGCGTATCGACGTTCTTGGTGTTGACCGAACCTCCATAGAGAATCCGGATCGACTCTGCGACTTCATCCGAATAGAGTTCGGCGACCACGTTTCGAATGCTCCTGATCGTCAGGTTGGCCTGTTCGGGAGTCGCCGTCTTGCCCGTGCCGATCGCCCAGATCGGTTCGTAGGCGATTACCGTTTTCACAGCCTGATCCGCGCGTACGTTGAGATAGGCTTTCTTGACCTGGTTCGCTACGAATTCGGTCGTTGTTCCCTCTTCACGCGTCGAAAGCGATTCTCCGACACAGACGATCGGTGTAAGATCGTTGTTGATCGCCGCTTGCAGTTTCTTGTTGACGAGTTCGTCTGTTTCGTGATTGTAGCCTCTTCGTTCGCTATGGCCCAAAACAACGTATTCGACATATAGGACTTTGGCAGGCATGAGTGAGGATATTTCTCCCGTATAAGCCCCTTCATCGGCCTGGTGCATGTTCTGCGCACCGATGCGCAGATTTTCGCCCTCACGCTTGACAAGATCTCTTAGAAAGATGGCGGGCGCACAAATGACGGTTTCCACGTCTTCCTTGTTCGGTACCGAAAGATTGACCGCGTAGATGAAAGCGAGTGCTTCATCCTTTGTTTTATACATCTTCCAGTTTCCGGCGATAATCGGTCTCCGTTTCATCGTCAACCGAGTATGGTCGATACGTCTCGGATCGCTTCTTCCGCACGTTGTCCGCGGGCGACAATACGTACGTTTTCACCGTGTGGTACGGCGAGCGACATGAGCGCGAGAATCGATTTGAGATCGACGATCTTGTCATGGTAGTGCAGTTCGATCTCGACGGCATACTTGGACGCCGCCTGAACGACTTTCGCCGCGAGGCTGGCGTGTAAACCGGTCGTACTCTTGATTACAATTTCTTTTTCCATGTATTTACCTTCCTTTTATCAAAACATTGGTGGCGTGCTGATCCACAGTATTTTCGCGCGGTGCTCACTCGTATTCATGAGGTAGTGTTCCTTGCTGGCCTGGTAGTAAAAGGTTTCACCACGTCGTATGATATAACGTTTTTTATTCAAGAAGAGCGTGACTTGACCTTCGAGCACGTATCCGAACTCTTCCCCGGGATGAGGATCGTCGATGACCGATTGTCCACCGGGCTGAAGTTCGATGATGATCGGCTCCATTTCGTATTTGAGGGCGTTGGGGACGATCCAACTGATCTTATGTCTGAGCTGTTCGTTTTCCTTGATGTAGAAGTCTTCCTTCTTGAACACGTGTGTCTGTTCGACTTCGTGAGCGAAAAATTCGTGTTCGTTCGTTCCGAGCACTTCCAGAATCGAGAAGAGCGTTTCCAGAGAAGGTGAGGTCAGGTTGTTCTCGATCTGCGAAATGTAGCCTTTCGTCAGTTCGAGACGACTGGCCAGTTCTTCCTGGGTCAGGTCGTTTCCGAGTCTGAGGGCGCGAATCTTTTTCCCCAGGTTCATGATCGGTCGAGGACACAATCGATTCCCGGAAGCACTTTGCCTTCGAGGTATTCGAGGGAAGCTCCGCCACCGGTCGAAATGTGCGTGAAGTCATCCGCGAGTCCGAACTGGATGACTGCGGCAGCCGAGTCACCGCCACCGATGATGGTCGTGAGCTCTTCTTTCAATCCGGCCAGAGTCTGCGCGATCGCTTTGGTACCGACGGCGAAACGAGGGAATTCGAAGACGCCCAAGGGTCCGTTCCAGATGACGGTACGCGCATCCTTCAAGTGCTTGGAAAAGAGTTCGATCGTCTCGGGACCGATATCCATGCCCATCTCGTCCGCGGGTATTTCCGTGACTTTTCGGATATTCTTTTCGCTGTCCTTGTCGAAATCCTTCGCCGTCACGACATCCTTGCCGAGCAGGATTTTACCTTCCGCTTCCGTCAAAAGTTCTTTGGCGAGTTCGACCTTGTCCGCTTCGAGCAGACTCGTTCCCACTTCGTAACCCAAAGCCTTGAAGAACGTATAGGCCATACCGCCACCGATCAGAATATGATCCGCGACTTTGAGAAGGTTCCGGATGACACCGATCTTGTCCGAGACTTTGGCGCCACCGAGGATGGCAACCAACGGACGATCGGGATTCTCGAGTGTCCCACCGATGAAACGGATTTCTTTTTCCAGCAGGAATCCGGCGACCGTTTCCTTGATGTTCGCGGCAATCCCGACATTCGAAGCGTGCTCACGATGCGCCGTTCCGAAGGCGTCATTGACGAACACGTCGCCGAGAGATGCCCAATAACGGCCGAGTTCGGGGTCGTTCTTGCTTTCCTTTTTACCGTCAAGATCCTCGTATCGCGTATTCTCAAACATCAGGATCTGACCGTTTTCAAGTTCGTCGATCGCCTTTTCAAGTGCTTCGCCGCGTGTCTTTGGGATGAAGCGTACGGGCATGTCCAAGTGCTCGCTCAAACGGTCGGCAACGATGGAAAGACTGTTCTTGGCCTTGTCTTCTTCTTTTTTGATCCGACCGAGATGCGAGAAAACGATTGCCTTTCCCCCTTGTTCAAGCACGTACTTGATCGTCGGCAGCGCCTGAACGATACGATTCTCATCGGTAATCTCACCGTCTTTTTGCGGGACGTTGAAATCGACTCTGATCAATACTTTTTTGCCTTTGACTTCGATGTCCCTGACTGTTTTTTTTGCCATGTGTATCCTCCTATGTCCATGTTATCAACGTTTTTTTACCACATGTATTATACCATTAATCAACCTTCATTTCTATATCAACGACCATGAAAGTGCTTTACTTTCTCCTTTCGGATCGTCTCAAGCGCAGCAATCCCGCGAATGGCCTTCGAACTTGAAATCTCGAACTCTCTTTCGTGCCCGGAACGAAAAACGACATGAATGCCGGAATTCCGATCACTTATGCTTCTGATCGCCTTGACGTTGACCCATATGTTGTCGAAGTCGCGCGCACGACGGGTCGGAAAAAAGGCATTTTCCTCATCGAGATAGACGGGAATCCGATAGGATATCCCGATTTTCTTCTTGACGGCTTTCTTGTATCCCTCATAGGAAAAAAAACGATTCAGACACATGTCCCGGATTACGGCAAGATTCGTCTTTTTCGTCTGAAGGAGGCTCCCGTTTTCGACAATGACCGCCCCATAGGCGTTGTTTTCGATGTATTCGATCATCTTTGAACAAAGAAAAAAGGCCCTGAGGCCTTTACTCTTCTTTCAATTCGTCGCTCTTGGGTACTTTCTCGATCGTTGCCGCCTTGCGTTGCACGAGTTCGTTGATGTCGACGACGAGACGTTGTTCGGATTCGGGATCGAAGAAGTGGCACTTGTTCATGTCGAGCACGAGTTTGATCTTGTTGCCGATGTGAATGTCCGCACGGGCATCGACGCTCGCACAGATGTTGTCGTCGTTTACGGCAGTGTAGATGTTGGTTTCGGCTCCGAGCAATTCGGCGACGTCAACCGTGACATTCAAAACCGAATCCGGGTATGTCTGCATGACGGTTTCGTTGTCGTGAATGTCTTCCGGACGGATACCGAGAATGATTTCCTTGCCGATCATGCGGTTTTCCTTGACGATTTCGAACTTGTCATCGGGAATCTGCAGTTTGTGTTGGCCGGCTGTGAAAAGACCCTTGGCATCCACGGTACCATGAATGAAGTTCATGGGGGGCGTGCCGATGAAACCGGCGACGAAAATGTTGTTCGGGTTGTCATAGATGTCTTTCGGCGTACCGACCTGCATGATGTAACCGTCGCGCATGACGACGATCCGGGTTGCCATGGTCATGGCTTCGATCTGGTCATGGGTGACGTAGATGGTCGTCGTTTCGATCTTGTTATGAAGTTTGATGAGCTCTCCACGCATCTGGACGCGAAGCTTGGCATCCAAGTTGGAAAGCGGTTCGTCCATGAGGAAGACTTTGGCGTTACGTACGATCGCACGACCAAGGGCGACACGTTGTCTCTGACCACCGGAGAGCGCTTTCGGTTTACGTTTCAGATAAGGAACGAGACCGAGAATCTCAGCGGCTTCCGTAACCTTCTCGTTGATGACGTCTTTCGGAACTTTTCTCAGTTTGAGACCGAACGCCATGTTGTCATAGACCGTCATGTGGGGGTAGAGCGCGTAGGACTGGAAGACCATCGCGATGTTCCGGTCTTTCGGTGCTTTGTCGTTGACGAGTTCGTCATCGATATAGAGTTCACCGGCCGTGATTTCCTCGAGTCCGGCGATCATGCGAAGTGTCGTTGATTTCCCGCAACCGGACGGACCGACGAAAACGATGAATTCCTTGTCCTTGATCTTCAACGTGAAATCGAAGACGGCTTGGACACCATTGGGATAGACTTTGTTGATATCCTTGAGATAGAGTGTTGACATATGTATGTTTCCTTTCTGTTTTTGTTGACTACTCCCATTATAACAAGGTCCACTCCATAAAAAAATGTGCACTATGCACACTTTTAGGAAATGAGGTGATAGATCAGAAACGCATCCGTGAACCGTCTCGGGTCGAACCCGGTGACCTGATGGAACTTGTCGATTCTCTGAATGAGCGTATTTCGGTGCAGAAACAGCCTTTTGGCGGTAACGCTCATGTTCTGGTTCGCTTCGAGATAGGACCGGATCGTATCTTTCATCGTCTGATCGCTCGCATACTTGCGTAACATGAATGCTTTCATTTCAGAATCGATCCGATGAAGATTCGCCTTGACAAGAACGCGGTCATCGAGATCGACGTAACGGTTGAAGTCGATTCCTGCGAGCACCTTCCGGACGAAATGCAAATGACTGTTTCTCGCTTCGACCGAAGAGAACGTGTGGGACACGTAGATCCTGAGATCGACGAACGTGTCACTCATGATGTTCAGGATGATGTCCAAAAAGGAAACGTCGACTTCATGGGCGTAAAAAAGAACGATCGACCGATCGGTCTCATCCGTGCCGTCAATCCTGATATGTTCGGCGAAAAGCGAAAGGATCAACGGTTGATTGATTTGCATCTCGTATTTGCTTTCGATCAGTACATAGCGATACATCGGAACCATCCCAACTCAAAATTCGTGTTATAATCTAATTGATCGGACAAGGAGGTTTACATGGAAGTCATTCGAAAAAAACAAAAGTTCTATTTGCGGCTGATCGGCCTCACCTGGATCGTATTCATACTCGCCTTCATCGGCCTCTTTCTGACGTCGCTTTCTTTCGACCAGAAACTCGGCATTCTCGTCCTTATCGTCATCGTTCAACTCGGCATTCTCTTATGGATCAGTCCCCGTATCTTCTATTACAACCAGATGTACGGATTTCTGAAACTCAAAGATGACGCCGCTCCGTCCATTCGGACGAAACGGGATCTCGTCGGCGAAAGCTTTCACAAGCACTTAGTCGAACAAAGTTTCAAAGCGTTCAGGGACTACGGGTCGCACGTCGTCTTTTACCGGACGACCAGGGACAAGACCGCCTTCGCGACCAGAAAAACCATGCTCGAAATCGTAACGATCATCAAGGACGACGACATCGACTATGACGATTCGAAACTGGTTTCTGCCGTAAACGACGTCGAGGATATGGCGATGAAAGAGAAAATCCGCTATAAGAACCATTCGATCATCCAGATCAGATCCGGGAATCACACGGACAAAAAACGGATCGAGAAAGCGGATCAGGTCGTCTTCGAAACGCATAAGGGACACCGAATCTGCATGATCAACGTCATCTATGACAAAGCGCATGACAAAGCCTATTTCCTTCATGGAAAGAGTTATGCCCCAAACGCCTATTACACCTATGTCGTCGAACTTTTCAAATCGCTCGCGAAGTGACCCTAGAAAACCGTGGACAGAAAGGCTTTGACGGTGAGAAGTGCGATGGCGTAAGCGGCGGGCTCTTCGTCTTGTGATATGAGACAGAGCATGCCGACCATGTCGTGATTCATGTCGATGATCGCGCCACCGAGACCGTAGTCGTCGGCCGGAATATCGGTTTCCATCAGTTCAAGACCCGGAAGGACGTCATGTCGATAATCGGTGACGATCCCGAGATTGATGGCGTTGATCACCTGAGCCTGGAACCCGATCAAAAGCACCTGTTCGCCGGTTTGCGGGGACTGTTGTGCGAGATCGATGGCCGGCAGGACGTCCTTGATGGATTTCGTGATTTTCAAAAGTGCGAGTTCGTGTTCTTC
>JAGYNT010000069.1 GCA_018399615.1 Acholeplasmataceae bacterium | reverse complement strand
GCTCAAGAAACCGAGAGACATGAATCTCGAAGCCTGCCTGGCGTTCATCAATGACGATGAACGGATTGAAATCACGCCGAAAAGCATTCGCTTGCGCAAGGCGTTGTTGACGGCGAATCAGAGAAAGAAAGCCCAATCGGCGAACAGGACCGGATAGAAACGGTTCTGTTTTTTGGTAGAAACCGTGGGGTCAAACATCATGAGATCGGATAACTCGAGCTTTTCAAATATCCCGAAGAAGACGAAAATTCGGATGAGTCGCCCGTTCCTGTTCGTTTTTCCGTCCCGCATTTGCATTGTAGGCCAAAACGGGTCATTATGTGTTATAATACAAAAGAGACAAAAAGGAGAGATTTCCGATGAAAATAGCCCTTGCAAGCGACCACGCGGGTTATCCTCTCAAAGAGGAAATCCGTTCATATCTGGAAGAACACAAAGTGAATTTCACCGATTTCGGCACGTATTCGACGGACTCGGTCGATTATCCCGATTTTGCGAGAAGGGCGGCTCGCGCCGTTTTGGAGGAAGGTTTTGATTTCGCGGTCATCATGTGCGGAACCGGGATCGGGATCAGCATCGCCGCCAACAAAGTCAAGGGGATTCGGGCCGCACCCGTGACGAACGTCGAACTCGCCCGACTGGCAAAAGAACACAATCACGCCAACATGATCGCTTTCGGCGGACGTCAGACGACCAAAGAAGAAGCGATCGCCATGCTGGAAGCCTATATGAAAGCGACACCGGAAGAAAGACATCAGAAGCGAATCGACAAGATCACGGGAATCGAGGAGGAACAGCGATGAGTCATGTGTTCATTTTCGAACACCCTTTGATCGACCACAAGATGACGATCATTCGCGACAAGGAAACCAAGACGAAAGCCTTCCGTGAAAACGTATCGGAAGTCGGCGCACTCATCACCTATGAGATCACGCGTGATCTCTCGACGCGTACGAAAGAAATCGAGACACCGATTTCGAAGATGATCGTCAAGGAACTGCTCAAGCCGGTCGTGATCGTTCCGATTCTTCGGGCCGGACTCGGCATGGTCGATGGCATACACAACATCATTCCGACTGCGAAAATCGGGCATATCGGTCTTTATCGCGACGAAGAGACCTTGGAACCGCACGTCTATTACGCGAAGTTCCCGGTCGATTTCGACCAAAGCGTCGTCCTGGTCGTCGACCCGATGCTCGCGAGCGGAGGATCGGCATCCAAAGCGATCGACATCATCAAAGAACACGGCGCGACCGATATTCGCTATGTCGGACTCGTCGGTTGTCCGGAAGGCGTCAAAAGACTACAGGAAGATCACCCCGACGTCAACATATATCTGGCCGCGCTCGATGATCACCTGAATGAAAAGGGATATATCGTGCCCGGGCTGGGAGATTGTGGGGACCGGTTGTTTGGGACGAAGTAAAGGCCGAAAAGCGTTCGTGGCCTACATGCTTGTCGTCCAGCTCATCTTTACGGTCATCGGCCTTTCGATTCTGGGCGTCTATATCGGTCTTCGGATCGACGAAGACGGTACGATGCCGACGATCCTGGGAGCGACAGGATTCTTTTGTGATCGCCGTAAGTGTCTATACGGTCATCCAATTCATGAAGAGTGAGGCACGCTATGAGAGACGTTCACAAGATTAGTTTCATCGCCATCGGTTATGGTCTGATTCTCGCCCTCGTCACGTGGATCTTTTTCGAAGGTTACGTAATCTGGGCGGTTCTGGGTTCGGTAACGGCGCTTTTCAACCATAGCCAGATGATCCATATCACGAAAGGGAAACCCGAGACGCATCGTATCGTACTGCATATCGCGCAGCGTTATGCGCTCTATACGATCATCATCGCGGTCGCCTGGTTCGACACGAGAGATCTGAACGAGGACATCATGGTGAAAACGTTCATATTCCTTTTGTTGGGGTTCGCGGCGATCAAGTTCAGTGCCTGGATCTATGCGACACCGTTGTTCAAAAAGGATCAGGAGGAGAATGGTCATGAATAGGATTACGGATTACTTGGCGAGTCTGCCGGAATATGCCTGGACTTCACTCGGCATCATGGCGTTCATCGCCTTGCTTTCCATCGTCGTCGGCATGCGCGTGAAACGACTCGATGTTCGTGATAAACCTTCGAAGTTCATGACGGCTTTCATCAGCATGATCGAGTTTTTCAATGACATGGTCAAAGGATATATCGGAAAACAATGGCGTTTCGTCGCTCCGATCACACTTACGCTCGCACTCTATGTTCTCTTGGCGAACATTTCCGGCGTTTTCACACTCGATACGCCGACCAAGTACACGAGTATTACCTTCTCGCTTTCGATCGCGTCGTTCATCATCGTTCAGATGACGGGATTTCTGAGTCAGAGCTTCCGGTATCTGAAAGGACTCTTCGAGCCGTATGCCTTCATGTTTCCGCTCAACCTGGTCAGTGACGTCACCCCGATTCTTTCGATGGCGCTCCGTCTTTTCGGAAACATCGCGAGCGGATCGGTTCTGCTCATTCTGATCTACCGATTCACGGGTTGGGTATCGCCGTTGATCACACCGGCCTTCCACCTGATCTTCGATATCGGATTCGGGATCATCCAGATGATCGTACTCGTATTATTGACCATCATATTCGCTTCGATCAAAGTCAGTGAAAACGACTTTGTCAAAGAATAAGAAAACAAAGGAGAATCACGTATGCTAACACTCATGAATCTAATCATTCCCGTTCTTGAAGTCGTTCCAAATGAATTTTACGCATCCGGACTTGCCTATCTCGGCGCGGGTATCGCCGTTCTCACCGGTTTCGGTACCGGAATCGGACAGGGTATCGCCGCTTCCAAAGCCGTTGAAGCCGTCGGTCGTCAGCCTGAGGCATCGGGTAAGATCATGACGACAATGATCATCGGACAAGCGGTTTCCGAGACGACCGGTCTCTACGGCTTGATCATCGCATTCATTCTGATCAACAAATAGCAGACAAAGGATTTGATCGCGTGACTGAAATATTCAATGAGGTATCGAGAAGTATCGAAGACGGTCTGAATTCGGTCATGAACAGGCCGGATATCGTCGTGTTGAACTTATTGGCGCTGCTCGTGCTCGTCTTTTTCGTTCGCAAGTTTCTCTGGCAACGGGTGACCGATTACCTTGAAACGCGTCAGGAATCGCTGACCAAGGCGATCGACGACGCCGATCGTGAACGAAATGAAGCGAAAAGGATGCAGGAACAATCCCGCGCCGACTATGAAAAGATGAAGGCGGAGACGACAACGCTCAAGGACAAACTCATGCAGGATGCTTACCGTCAACAGGAAGAATTGATCCAGAGCGCGAAAGACGAAGTCAAGAGACGCATGGAACAAGCCGAAAGAGACATCGAGTTCGAGATCGAACGCGCCAATGAACGCGTCAAGGAATCGATCAAGGAAGTCGCCTTCGCGGCCGCCCGAAAGATCGTGAAACGCGAGATCGACGAACAGATGCACGAGGACATCATCAGCGATCTGACGAAAGATGCGAGCGTCTGACATGAGCGTACACAATTACGCCAAGGCGTTCCATGACATCGCGCTCGAGCGTGACGCATTCGAGCATATCAGCCATGAGTTCGCGACGTTCAAACAACTCCTTGAAGGTAACGAAACGTGGATGGAACTGATGGATTCACCGATGATATCCGAATCCGAGAAATATGGGATGATCGAGGCGCTGCCCTATGATGCCTCGTTTTTGGCGCTGTTGAAGCTGCTCGCCCACAAGAATCATATGCACATGTTTTTCGAGATCCACGATGCCTGGGCTTATCTCGCAAGAGAGCATCAGAAGATCGCGCATGTCTACGTCTATACGGCACAGGCGATCAAGGAAAGCCAGAAAGAAACGATCGTGCGTGTCCTTGAAAAACGACTCGGCCGACAGGTCGATCTCGATATCATCCGTGATGAGCATCTGATCAGGGATTCGGGTCGTGCGCAACGACAGTCATCGATCGGTCGATCGCGCGTGAGCTCGAGGAATTGAAATTGACAATCTAGAGGTAGTGTTTTCCGTGTCAAGATCAAAGTACGAGGAAATGACTGAAATCATAAAGAAACAGATCGAATCGTTCGAACAGGACGTCAAGCTCGAAACATCAGCGAGTTCTTTCCGTCGGCGATGGATCGCCATCGTTTGAAACGCAACAGGCGATGATAGGGCGAGATGCTCGAGTTTCCGCACACGACGTGCGGGACTCATCTTCAACCTCGAGAACACCATGTCAGCGTCATTCTTCTCAGTGACGCTGACCGGATCAAGGAAGGCGATCTCATCAAGACGACGGGAGCGCATTTTGAGGATTCCCATCCAGTAAGGGCCATTACTCAGACGTATCATCGATCCGCTCAGTATTCCGCTTGGCAAGGCGAGGAAATCGGGCAGCCCGAAGTATCTTCAGTCGAACAGAAGGCCCAAGGTGTCATGCAGCGGGGCGCGATCAATGCATCACTCGAGACCGGAATCAAGGTCATCGACGCGCTCGTCCCGATCGGTCGCGGACAGCGCGAACTGATCATCGGTGACCGGCAGACGGGAAAGACGACGCTCGCCATCGATACGATCATCAACCAGCGCGGCAAGGACGTCATCTGTATCTATGTCGCCATCGGCCAGAAAGAATCGAGCGTGACCGCGCTCGTCGAACTCTTCAAGAAGCGTCAGGCGATGGACTATACGATCGTCATCGCCGCCGGAGCATCCAAAGAAGGCACGCTACTCTATCTGGCACCTTTCGCCGGTGTGACGATGGGCGAATATTTCATGAAACAAGGCAAGGACGTCCTGATCGTCTATGACGACCTTTCGAAGCACGCGGTCGCTTACCGCGAACTCTCGCTTCTTCTCAGAAGACCTCCCGGACGTGAAGCGTATCCCGGCGACGTCTTTTACTTGCATTCGCGTCTGCTCGAACGTTCCGCCCGCCTCAACGACAAGCTCGGTGGCGGGAGCATTACCGCCCTGCCGATCATCGAAACGAAGGCCGGAGACATCTCGGCCTATATCCCGACCAACGTCATTTCCATTACCGACGGACAGATCTTTCTCGCGAGCGAACTGTTCTATTCCGGTATCCGTCCGGCGATCAACGCCGGTCTGAGCGTCTCCCGTGTCGGAGGTGCCGCACAATGGAAAGCGATGAAGAAAGTCGCCGGGACTCTACGCATCAACCTCGCGAACTATCGCGAGCTCGAGGCGTTCGTCCAATTCGGTTCGGACCTTGATCCGGCCGCGAAAAAGCGACTCGAACGAGGAAGAAAAACCGTGGAACTCCTGAAACAGGATGTCCATGAACTGACCGCCATGCCGACGCAGATCATCTCGGTCTACGCGCTGGCCGAAGGTCATATGGACGATCTCGAACTCGAACAGGTCAAAGCGCTCGAAAAAGAGATCGACCAGGGACTCGACATGAATGAAACCGGGAAAACGATCAGAAAACAGCTCCAGGATACGAAGAAACTTCCTGAAAAAGAGGTACTCGACGCCTTTATCCGTGAATTGAAGAGGATGATCTAGATGCCACTCAAGGATATCAAGCAACGCATCGATGCCATCAAGAAGACGGCGAGCATCACGCAGGCGATGCACAACATCGCGCTGTCGAAACTGAAACGTTCCACGGACCTTCTGGACCACACGAAGGCCTTTTTGCAGGAAATCGACCGTGTTCTGAGAGAAGCCGATTCGAGCATCCACGAGAAACATCGGTTGACCGAACCAAACGAAGGAAAGCACGAACTCTTCGTTCTGGTGACGAGCGACCGAGGTC
>JAGYNT010000068.1 GCA_018399615.1 Acholeplasmataceae bacterium | reverse complement strand
AGGTAGCTGTTGATTGTCCATGCGGCGTAGACCGTTTGGTCTGCGGCCGGCATCGTGTCGAAGACGTAGGCTTCGCTCAGCGCGTCATCCCGATACCATCCGGCAAACGTGTGTCCTTCTCGCGTCGGTTCTTCCGGTGCCGTAAGATCACTCTCGTAATCGAGGGTGATCGAAGCGACGGTGTCTCCGCCGTTGGATTCGAAGGATAGCGTGTACTGGTTGATCGTCCATGCGGCGTAGAGCGTGAAGTCTTCCGCCGGCATGGTTTCGAACTCATATCGTTCTGTCAGTTCTTCATCCGAGAACCATCCGGTAAACGTATAACCCGGCAAGACGGGAATCGGTTCAATCAGGACTCGATTGTAACTTCTCGTGATCGGTTCAATGTGACTTCCGCCGTTGGATTCGAAAGTTACGGTATAGTTATTGATCGACCAGTCGGCATAGAGCGTAAAACTCGTTGCCGGCATATATTGCGTATCGAATGGCGTCGTGTACGCGGGATCCATGTACCATCCGGCAAACGTGTATCCCGTTTTGGCAGTTGTTCCGGTCAGTTCGATCAGCTCGTCATAGTCGACATGAATCGGATCCACGTAAGAGCCGCCTTGCGTGTCGAACGTAATCATGTAATCGTTTACATTCCACTTGGCATGAAGGATCAAGTCTGTGGCAGGCATCGTTTCTCTTGTGAAAGGCGTCGTGAACAGCTCATCGATGAACCAGGAAACGAAACTGTGACCCTCTCGCGATGACTCTTCCAATTCGGGGATTTCGGCATCGTAATCGAGGACGACATCCTCGACATCATTTCCACCATTGGAAACGAACGAAATCGTATATTGATTGATTTCCCACTTCGCATGGAGCATAACATCCGCCGCGGGCATCGTATCGAACACGAAAACCACTTCAAAGGTTTCATCGTCTTCGTACCAACCGGCAAACGTATGACCTTCTCGTGCCGGTTCTTCCGGCACGGAAACATCGGTCGCGAAATCCTGTGTTATGTTTTCGACAAGACTTCCTTCATTGGAATCGAAGGTGATCGTATATTGGTTGATTTCCCATTTCGCATAGAGCGTATCGTCGAATGCGGGCATGAACTCGAAGACATAGACGTCCATGAACGTTTCATCGTCTTCATACCACCCGGCAAACGTATGGCCCTCACGCGTCGGTTCTTCCGGTGCCGTGATCGAAGCCTGATAGTCTGTTGTCGTGTCCGGCACATCCGTTCCGCCATTGGAATCGAACGTGATCGTATATTGGTTGATTTCCCATTTTGCATGAAGCGTCATATCCATGCCGGGCATCGTCGATGCCGTGAAGGGAATTGAAAGCTCGGTGTCCTCGTACCATCCGGCAAAACTGTATCCTTCCAGTACGGGTGTTTCCAGAGGAAGTATGTTCGAGGCGAAATCATCGGTCAACGCTTCAACGTCACTACCTCCGTTCGACTCGAAAGTAAGCGTATACTCGTTGATCTCCCATTGGGCATATAACGTGACATTGTGTGGCGGCATTCTGTCGAAGACGAACATTTCCGTCAATTCGGGATCCGAATACCAACCGGCAAACGTATACCCTTCTTTCGAAGGTGATACGGGAGCCGTAATCTCACTGTCGTAAGGCGCAGGCATCGGCGTAACCGATGTCCCTCCGTTCGATTCGAAGGCGATGACGTAGGAATTCGCCTGCCACTTGGCATAGAGCACGATGTTTTCAGCCGGCATTTGCGTGAACTGATATTGTGTCGTCAATTCCTCGTCCACATACCAGTCGTCAAAGATCATGCCTTCCTTGGTCGGCTTGACGGGCTCGAACACCAACGATTTGTAATCCTGTGTGATGTCTGCGACGTCGCTTCCGCCGTTCGTCTCGAAACTGATCGTGTATTGATTGATCTGCCATTTCGCATAGAGCGTCAGGTTCAATGCGGGCATGACGTCATACTCGAAGTCATCGGTCAATTCCTGATCGAGATACCATCCGATGAACTCGTATCCGAGTTTTTCGGAGACCCCGATTTCAATCTCATCTCCATAGGAAACGTAATCCGTATCGAGCGCTGTCCCTCCATTCGAATCGAACGTGATGGAGTACGTATTGACCGTCCAATCCGCATGGATCGTCACATCCTCGGCCGGCATCGTGTCAAAAACATAGACATCCGTGAGCGACTCATCCTCATACCAACCGGCAAACGTATGGCCTTCTCTGATTGGGGCGGCCGGTGCTTGAAGCGAACCCAGATAATCCGTGACGAGAGGCGCGATGTCACTTCCACCGTTCGTATCGAATGTCAGCGTGTATTGGTTGATCTCCCACTTGGCATACAGTGAAAAACTATAGCCCGGCATGGTGTCGAACTCATATGGAGTCGTCAGGGCGTCATCCTCATACCATCCGTCGAACGTGTATCCCGTTCGAACGGGATCCGATGGGGGTATGATTTCGGATTCATAGAAGTATTGTCTTACGATCGGGTCTTCGCCCGTGATCTTGAGATTGTAATCGATGTAGAACGAACCGATCCGCCACTTGGCGTAAATCGTGAAATCTTCGGCCGGCATCGTGTCAAAAACATAGGGTTCGGTCAAATCTTCGTCTTTGAACCATCCGTCGAACGTATAGCCCGTCTTGGTCGGATTGACGGGTTCAGTCAATTCGAACATGTAGTCCCTTGTCATCGGAGCAATAGCGGACCCGTCATTCGAGTCAAAGGTCAGCGTATACTGGTTGATCTCCCACCTGGCATAAAGCGTAATGCCTTCAGCGGGCATCGTATCGAACACATAGGGTTCGGCATCGCTCAATGACTCATACCAACCGATGAAAGTATGACCGATTCGAGTGGGATCCGCCGGTGCGGTTACGGGGCTTTCAAAATCCAACTGAATCGGTTCGACCGGCGTTCCACCCATCGAATCGAAACCGATCGTATAGTCATTGATCTGCCATTTCGCATAAATCGTAATATCCTGTGCGGGCATCAGACCGAACGTATGCTTCTGCGTCAGGTCCTCATCCGAATACCAATCCATAAAGACATACCCGTCTTTGGTCGGTTCTTCGGGCGGTGCCGTCTGCACACGATAGTCATAGGTCACCGGATCGATTGTCGAACCGCCCGATGTTTCGTACGTTATAACGTAGGGATTCGCCGTCCAATTCGCATGAAGCGTGAACGACTCGGCCGGCATGATCTCGTATTCGAAAGGTGTTACCAACGCTTCATCCTCGTACCAGCTCTCGAGCGAATACCCCTCTCTGGTAGTGGGTGGAAGGTTGATCGGCGTGCCGTAGGTCACGACGATCGGCGAGATCGGCGAGCCTCCGTACGTGTTGAAAGCGATGACATAGTCTCTCGGTGCCCATCTGGCGTAAACCGTCATGTCATAGGGCGGCATGAACGTCGGTACGAACGGCTCTTCGTATTCCGGATCGAGGTACCATCCGTCGAACACGTTTCCTTCCTTTGTCGGATTGGGGGACGTGATGACGACCCGTTCATTGAAAAGGTCGATGATCGGATCGACTTCGGTTCCTCCCATGCTGTCAAAAGAAATCGTATACGTGTTGATGGTCCATTTGGCATAGAGCGTCTTGTCTTCGGCCGGCATGAAATAGAACAGGAACGTATCGGTCAGCTCCGGATCCTCGAACCAGCCGGAAAAACTGTATCCCGGTTTCGTCGGAGCGATCGGTTCGAAGATCTGGTTGTCATAATATTCCTGCAGGTCTTCGACTTCGGTTCCGCCGTTCGACTCGAATGAGAGCGTATATTCATTGATCTGCCACTCGGCGTAAAGAGTCAGAGCGGATATGATTTGCATATCCGGTTCGAAGGGCTCTTCCATCGTCTCATCCGTAAACCAACCGACGAACGAATATCCGGTTCGAGTCGGAAGCTCAGGCATGGCAAGTGTTTCCCCGTGCTCGGTGAAAACAGATGGAACATCGGTCCCACCGTTCGTTTCGAAAGAGACTTCATAGGCATCGGTCGTCCATTTCGCATAGAGGACCGTGTCCCCTTCGAGCTGAGAGCCCGCCTCAAAAGGTTCGGTCAGATCCTCATCCGTAAACCAACCGTTGAACGTATGATAGGGATATTCGGCCGGAGTTACCGGTCTGATTGTGGTTCCGAAAGGCAAATCTTCCGGTTCGATCGTTTCATCCGTATTGGTGACATAACTCAAACGATACGTATTGACTTCCCACCCCGCATAGACGGTCAAAGGTTCTGCCGGCATCGTTGAAAACGTGTAGGGCATGAGCATGCCGGGATCCAGATACCAGCCGGCGAACGTATACCCGTCTTTGACGGGGTCCTCCGGGTCGATGACCGGCGTGTTGTACTGCCCGACGATCGGATCAAGCGGTTCGCCTCCCATCGTATTGAGCGTAATCGTCGAATCGCCGATTTCCCAACCGGCGAAAATCGTCAGATTTTCAGAGGGCGTTGATGTGAAGTTGAATGTTTGGGTTGCCGCCGGATCCTCGAACCATCCGGTGAACTCATATCCTGGTCTGGCCGGATCGGCCGGACGTTGCACCTGCTGTCCATAGTCTATGGACACAGGACTTACCGCGCTCCCACCACGAGAGTCGAAAACAATCAGATATTCTTCTACGATCCACTTGGCATAGAGCGTCCGATCCTCGGTGATCTGTGCGAAACGGTTGAAAGCGACGTTTCCATTGCTGTCCTCGTACCAACCGTCGAAAACATAGCCGACGCGAATCGGCTCCTGAAGGTGCGGTATGACCTCGCCTTCGATAATCGTCACGTCCGTCAAAGGCGTACCGCCATTCGTCTCGAATGATACGATGACCTCATTGGGTTCCGTGACTTCGGAATAGACGGTGTAACCACCAAGCCCCCCAACGGAAATTGACAATAGTGCAATGATAATGCGCATCGTTTTCAGTTTAGCTCTCATACTTCGTTGCCTCCTACGTGTAAAAGAATGAATGTGACCAATACTCGATCTTCAGCCATGATTCTGAAAATGACGTGTTTTTCATCCACAGTCATGGTAATATCCTCAATCGACTCGTGGTAATCAATCAGCTGATTACCGAAATAAAGCTTGTTTTCCTCGAAATAAACGGCCGTTTCATCCATACCGACTTTAAAAAGAACGGTACCGTCGGAAAGATCGATGGAACCGGTATCGTTGTTTTCTTGCCATAGATTCGTTATGAAGCCTTGTATGGCGACGGATTTTCTATGAAGTGTCGATGGATTGTTAACGCGATCATAGATCTCGGAAAAAGCAACCGCACTGATTCCCATGATCACGAGTAAAATCGAATAGACCGCCATAGCAATCACGATCTCAATCAAGGTAAATCCTTGTTCCTTTTTTCCCAACTGTTGCACCTCGATTCGAGGGGGTTAACCCAATTATAATATAAAATATTAGGAATTACAAGAATACCCGACAATTAGGCAAAAACAAATGACGTCACACGATCATACAACAGAAATATTACGAAAGAAACGCAGGGAACACGTCTCCGACCGATAACCGGATGCACTGCTGATCATGACGTCATTTTTCATGAAACAGCCATAATCGCCGAATGAACATGACGCCACCAAATCCAAGTTCAGAATACTAGAAATATGAAAAATGCTAAAACAAAAACGAAGAACCACGACTGATCAAACGCGCGAAACCGACGATAGAACATCAGCGGAAGGCTGAATTCCAAACAATCTTTTATGCTTTTCAACAAGCAATCACCCAGTTTCGAAACCAGTATTTATTCAAAGCCTGAAAAAAACTTTCAAGATGTCTCTCCTTTAAAAGATCAAATGCGCATCGCGTGGTATAATCGTAAGCGTCAAATAATCCACAAAATCAATAGTACAAACGATGAATCTCACGATGTCACGAGACTCTGCAGGCCTTCAATTTCCAATTCATCAGTTTGGGATATTCGTCGTTGCCAATGATCTTATATCAGTCCTATTGCATATTATACCGAGAAATAATCGGTGATATATGCATGTTATACCGGGGAATATTATTTAGATATTGCATGTTATACCGGGGAATGCTATAATGGTGTCAGGTGATGTCCATGAAAAGGAAAATTTATAAAGAGTTGCTGGATTGGAAAAAGAACAACTTATCTCAGTC
>JAGYNT010000067.1 GCA_018399615.1 Acholeplasmataceae bacterium | reverse complement strand
AAACGTCACTTCAAAGAAACGTGATCGACCTCAGGAAACGAGGTCAGAGAATCAATTGCGGGACCTATCTTTACCCGTTCGATCGAAGGATGACTTACAGGGAGGTTTTATCATGAAAACAATCAGACGCATGACCGTTCCAACGCTCTTCTGCGCGCTCGCCATGCTCGGCTTCGCACGCGTTCAGGCGGAAACGACCATCATTTCCGAAGAGATGTCTGTCATTCACGGCGCGACACACATGCGTATCGAGAGAAATCTGACCGTCGGTCAGCAGACGGTCCGGCAGACATATCACACGCTCAGTGCCGACCATGGCTTTTCGATCATATCCGGTGACGACTACACGGCTAGGAGTTACCGGCCTGCCACCGTCCTCAGACACGCCGAAAGAGCCGAGGAAAGACATCCGGACTATGTCGTCGTCGGTGGAATCAACGCCGACTTCTTCGAGAGCTACGGTGTCCCCCAGGAAGCCTACATCAACAACGGCGACATACTCTCACAAGGCATCGGCTATGCCGGACGCAGTGTGGTCGGGTTCAAGGATGACGGTACGTTCGTTCACGGGAAACCCGTCTTCGACGGTTACGAAGTCATCGTCATGGATTCCGGCGGAAAAGAACGCATTCGTCTGCCTCTGACCGACATCAACACGCCCTATGTCGCGAGTCCCATCGCGATCTACGCCTATTTCGACACGTACAGGGCGGACTTGCCGCCAGGCATAGCCAAGACCGTCATTTCCCTGAACAACCGCAAGGGTGCCCTCCCCAAGATCTTCGGCAAGGGCGAAGTCATCGAAACAGGCAAAACGACGAGAATGACCGTGGCAGACGATACTCTCGTCATCGTTTCGGACAACATCTACTTGAAAAACCTCGTCGAAGAAAACGACATCCTGGTCGTTCAACCGAAAATGGTCGGCGACTTCGAAGGTGTCCGATGGGCCGTCGGTGCCTACGGACAACTTGTCTCGGACGGCAAGGCTCTCACCTCGATCGGTGGGATCGCCCCACGCGATCGCCATCCGCGCAGCGCCCTCGGCGTCCGTGCGGACGGATCGGTCTTCTTTCTCACGATGGATGGCCGCCAAAGCGGATACTCAGAAGGGGCGACACTCTATGAAGTCGCCGATCTGATGGTCGAATACGGAGCAAAGACAGCCTACAACTTCGATGGTGGCGGTTCGACGACCATGGTCCTGAGAGACGAGGAAAACGGGTTTTCCGTCGCCAACCGTCCGAGCGACGGTGTACCTCGCCTCGTCACCAACAGTCTGTTCATCGCGATCAAGACCGGTTCGACGGATCTTACACCCTATCCCATCCCCGACTATTCCACGCCCCACCCCAAAGTCGAAGGCCTTTCCGTCAACGGAAATCGTCTGTCCTGGAATGCCGTCACCCATGCGTCCTCCTACACGGTCGAAATCGGCGATGAAACGTTCGATACGCGCATGAACTCCGTCACGCTCGATACCCGCATCGAAGAGGCGGGTACCTACCCCATACGTGTTCGTGCCCAGGGCGACGGCATGTTCTATGGCGACTCCCCGTTCTCGGACATCCTGAACTACGTCTACGCGGGCCCCACGGCTCTACCCGATCCGACCGATTTCGAAATCGATCAGGGGATTCTGACATGGGATCGGGATGGCCCTTCCGACGAATACCTGCTCGTCGTCGACGGAAGGACGTACACGCTGTTTTTGAACCGTTTCAACCTTGATACGTTATCGCTCGATCCGGGTATTCACGAGATCCGCGTGCGCGCACTGGGCGACGGATACCTCACGCGTGATTCCGATGAAACCGTCCATACGTATCGCGTCTATTCGGATATGGAAGAAAACGTCAAGGAAACGATGTCTCTGATTCTCGAACTCCTTTTTCTTAACGCGAAAAAAACACCGACAAATTGACCGTTTCATCTTGCAATGTAAGCGTTTATATCGTATAATACTTATATAGACAAGCGATCAATCATATGGAGGAACATACCATGAAAAAAAGCATTGCACTCTTGATCGTCCTGGCACTTCTCTTCGTGACATACGGCTGCAAGAAAGACGAACCGAAACAGGATGAAGACACCGCACCACGCATTCAGGAAAAAACGGACATCCAGAAACAATTCACCCAAGGCGATGACGCTCCGGACTTCAAGTCCTACGTAACCATTACCGACGATGTCGACGGGACCATTACCGTTACCGATGCCATGGTCGACACCAGTCAAGTCGACATGGAGACGATCGGCACCTTCCGCGTCACCTATACGTACACGAACACCAATGGAAAGACGACGAACTACGACATCGTCATCCGGATCGTCGAAGAAGAAAACCTCTTTGGGAACTGTGACCCGAACTTCCCGTCCGGACAGACCAACCTGCAGCTGAACGGGGAACCCGTCGTCCTGGGGACATGGATGAGAAATTTTCTCGATCCCTTCTACATCACGGCGAAGCCGAGCGAGCTCAATGACATGAAAAAAACATGTATTTTACGCTCCAACACCGAACATGACACGACCTTGAGCTGGCATGCCTACGACAACGCCCTCAACCATCAGAACGAAATCATCCAACAGCACATCAGCGGAAATTTCGAAGCCGACTTCTACAACATCAATTCACACTATCTCGGAAGACTCGCGGATGCGGGAGCGATTCGACCGATCACCCAGTTCCTTGATTACCTCCCCGATTACTACTACGACATCAATATGCAGTTCGGGACCTGGAAAGGCGAAGTCTACGGCATTTGGCCCGAACGCATCAACGTCAATATGGGTGTCTATGTCAACCTCGATCTCATCGAGGAATACGGCCAGGACAATCCGGCCGAACTGTGGGAAAACGGCACATGGAACTGGCAGGCACTCATGGATGTTTCCGCCAACATCAAGGATAACGCACCGGACGAGATCGAGATCCTCGGGATCAACAACTACGACCTCGGTTCCTATCTGATCGGTTCGAACGGCGGAAAAGTCATCGACCCCGCGACCGATCTCTTCGCACTCGACGATCCGCGTGCCGTCAACGCTCTTTCTTTCGCACAGGATCTCAAGGAACGCGGTTACGTCTGGACGGCCGAAGACGGTACCGACGCCAGCACGCGAAACAAGTTCACGAGCGGCGAACTCGTCTTCTATTTCGGTTCCGACTGGATTTCGGGTGACCCATCGATCCTGAAGCCGGGCGCCGCCGTCAAATTCGAACTCGGCATGGTCCCCATGCCCTATGGCCCGGATATCGAGGATGTCGCAAGCGAATACCGGGTTCCGATCACGGTCGGAAACCTCTGGGTCATGCGCAGTGACGCCGATGATGAAGAAGCGGAAGCGCTCTTCCAGTATTTCTCTCATATCGTCCCCTGGGGCGATGACGAACAGCAGGATCTCCGTTATACCGACACGATGCGCGATCACATGGACGACCGTACGTCTCTTCGGGCTTATGTCAGTGCCTCGAGACTCGGCTACTATGAGAAATCCTTCCTCTATGACGTCGTCTGGGGTCTGCCCGATTCCGGTTCGATCGGCGTCGGAAACATCTTCGCCGAGATCATCAATACCCCCGGTGCTTCCGTAACGGCTACCATCGCCGCATCCTTACCCGCCGTACAGGCGAAGATCGATGAAACACTCGGGAAATCCGAATAATCGAACAAAAGACCGGACATCGGCTTAACGTGTACCCATGTCAAGAACTAAGTGAAAAACCTTTGATGAATTGCATGAATCTTTAAAGGTGGTTATTCCCTGCTGGAACAGCCACCTTTTTGATTGATCCGTTTTCTCGACATATCACCATATGTTTTTGGGTCATTCGGGTTCAGCCCCTATTGATACCGATGGTTATTGTAATATTCCATGATTTGTCGATCACTTGAACAACCTCTTCAAAGCTCTTGCAGGTTTACGGATGAAGTTCGTCTTTCATGTATCCGAAGAATGATTCGATCAGATCGATGTCCAACGACAAAGAGTAAGAAACGATCGAACAATCACGAAATCGTTTTTCCGCAGAAATACTGTCGACAGATAAACCGGACGATCGTCCGGTTTTTCTGTTTTCGGATAATTGGGATTGATACTCATATATCTTTCCCTTTTGCCAAGGCAATATCCGCTTTTCGGCATACATGATTATTCCAAAGCCCATCAATTAAACCAGAATCCCAAAATACATATGCAATCTCTTATGTGCATCGAAATATGGCGGGTAAGTTGTTGACAGGTCCGACAGTATGATGCAATATGTCTGTGATCGAGCTTGGGTTACCCGTGTGGGCCCAGGCCTTTTGTTTTCAATAGGAATCACGCGTTCATTGACGTTTGATTTCATTTGCTCGCAATCCGGATTTTATCGTCTCTATTCTACCTTGATTTACTCGATTCATTCCAAAAGAATCATTACAGTAAAACAGATCATCCATTCTGAATATCTTCCCAAGAAAGTGTCCGATGATCCCATTTCCCCGATTGATCCGTTTGGTTCTCCATCGCATTCAACAACGGACCTAAAAAGTTCTTGATCTCGGTCATGACCTTTTCGAATTCTATACTCAAAGAGATGTTTTTGCTGCCAAGAAAAGACTTCCACATTCTTCTTCGATAAGGATCCATTGAAAAATCACGATCGAAAGCTACGATTACATCGAAACTCGTCTTTCGGTTTCCGAAGGTTTCCTTAATCGCTTCCCTTAGTGTCCGGCGATCAAAATCAAAAGAATGCATGAGTGCATAAATATCGTAGAAATCTTTCATTCTACTGTTGACTTTGCCAAGTGATACGATCGCTTGAAACTTCTCGGCAATAACGGACTCCTTCGAATACGTCTTGATCATTGGTGCCGGTTGGTTCAACAGTGTCGGGTATTCCATTGAAACGGAACTTGGATAGATGCTGTCACCAAAACCCAGATCAATATGTACCGAAACGTTCGTGCGGTCAAGATAACCGTCAATCGTAATCCTTATTCCCGGATTGCTTTTTAATTCGGATGTTCTTTTTGCTTGAAGTGAGTCGATATCATAAATGATTCCATCTTCATGATATTCAATACCGAAAATGTCCGTGAAAGTCTTCTTGATGACCTCAAGGTTGTTCGAAACCCGTTGACCCAGGAGATCCACATCGGAAGTCCCTCGTATGAAGTCACCTTGATAAAGGGCATAGAGCAGAATGCCACCTTTCAAGACAAATTGATTTCTGTATTTGGATATGGAAAGTCGATACAGCGCTCTCTCCAATCCGTAAATCGTCAACACTTCCTGAAATGTCCGATTTTCACTAATCGCCCGATTTCTCAATCTGGCCTTGATCGAATCACCCAAGCTCATAGCAGAACCTCCAGATATTTTGATAGGATTCCATGACATCTCATCTGTTCCGCATATCGAATCAGTTTATTGATATCCCTGTCCGCTCTGCCAAGATAATTCTTTAGAACATCAAGGGCGTCTTCAATGCCGTATTTGATCCGGTAACTGAGGAGATCACATACCGTTTTTTCCGGATCATATATTTTGAAAGAGCCTCCTTCAATCGATATGCTCCGAATCCCGATTGCATACCTTTTCTCAGAAAAGTAGAAGACCTTGATGCTCGGCCAATCCGGAAGAACGGAGACTTTGGACTTATGTCTGATCGCAACATCGATCCGATTGGAACGAAACGTACTCATTCCGTGATATACGGCAGCGCTCATCAGACATACGACACCTTGAACGATATAGCCCGAAACGTATAGAAAATCGTGTTCTTCTCCGTTATACGTGAGGTTCTCATAGGTATCGCCGTTGATCCGTTTGATTATGTTTTGTTGTTCCAGTTTTCTGATCTTGTAGTAAGACAGGTTCTTGTTCAGTAGTTCACTGGTCTTGATGAACTTCTTATTCGTATAAGGAAATCCGATCGGCTTCGCTTTTCTCATAGTAATCACTCCATATTCATTATACTATGCGGGTTATCAAAGTTCAATCAATATTTGTATATATTTCGGCAATTAGTTCGAGTTGCCGTATTTTATTAAATTATATCGTTTCATAATCCCGATAACCCGACGACTTGAAACCAAAAAGAACTCTTGGCTATATTATACGAAAACAACCACCCTTAAGGATTCATGCAATTCATCACAAGCTTTTTTCACTTAGTCCTTGACATGGGTTACACATTAAAAAGACCGGACATGCGCCCGGTCTTTTCTTTTGACGAATCCATCCTAA
>JAGYNT010000066.1 GCA_018399615.1 Acholeplasmataceae bacterium | reverse complement strand
CATCTTTTCGTCCTTCAAACCGATGTCCGAACTCTTTTCGACAACTCCCTCCTTCTTTCCGAAAACGTGGACACTCGAAAACTACCAGATCGCCTTGGACCGCGGGAATTTCACACGATACATCACCAACACCATCATCGTCGCCGTCACATCGACGGCAATCGCCGTCGTCATCAACACGATGAGCGGTTACGCGCTCGCCAAGTACCGTTTCAAAGGCGACAACGTCATCATGATCATCATCCTCTCGACGATCATGTTGCCGCTCGAAGTCATCATGGTTCCGATTTTCAGCGTCCTGAAATTCTTCGGGCTCTACAACTCCCTCTGGGCCCTGATCATACCACCGGCCGCGACGCCGACCGGCATCTTCCTGATGAGACAGTATCTTCTGACCATTCCCGACGAAGTCATCCAATCGGCCAGAATCGATGGCGCATCGGAATGGAAGATCTTCGTGAGCATCATTCTTCCCAACGCCAAACCGGCGATCGCCACGCTCGCGATCTTCTCCTTCATGTGGCGTTGGAACGACTACGTCTGGCCTCTGATCGCGATCAGTTCACGCAAGAAGTACACGCTCCAGTTCGCGATCGCCAATTTCGCCGGCGAATACGGCATGGACTACAACCTGATCATCGCGATGTCCGCGATCTCGATGATCCCCATGCTCATCGTCTTCCTGATTTTCCAAAGACAATTCGTCCAAGGCGCCGTGGAATCCGGAATGAAAGGTTAAACTTCTGTTGAAAAACACAGAATAAAAATAAGGAGGAAACATGAAAAGAACACTCGTTTTACTGTTCGTAGCATTCTTCGCATTCGGTCTGTTCGGCTGTGAAGAAACGACCGAAGAACTCCAGATGCTCTGGTGGAGTGACGGTACGGAAGGTCAAGTCATGCAAGATCTGCTTGACATGTATGAAGAGGAAGAAGGCGTCACCATCGAACTCATCGAGATTCCTTACGGTGACTATGAAGCGCGCCTCGCCACGATGATCGCCGGTGATGAAGCACCCGCACTCGCTCGCGTAACCGAAGGACACTTGAACAACTTCAAGACCCACATCTCAAGTCTCGAAGAAGTCTATGATTCAAGCGGTTTCACGAACCTGTTCTTCAACGAAGACGGAGACGTCATCTCACTCCCGATGGACATCACCGCCAACGGCCTGTTCGTCAACACCGACATTCTCGACAAGTACGAAGTCGACTATCCGTCGCTTGGTGATGAGGTCTGGACTTGGGACGAGTTCGAAACCGAAATGGACAAATTGCGCGACAAGGAAGACGTCAACTTCCCGGGTATCTTCGATCCGCAGGCACACCGTTTCTTCCCGATGGTCTACCAACACGGCGTAACGATCTGGGATGAAGCCTATGAAACGAGCAACCTCGAATCCGATGAAGCCGTCGCCGCACTCACGCGTCTGGTCAGCTTCTATCAGGACGGTCTGATCGATGATGCCGTATTCGCGGGATCCGCTTCCGCGGCACTGTTCAGACAAGGCAACTACGGATTCCATATGTCCGGTAACTGGAATGTCAGCGGTTATCAGGATCTGGAATTCAACTGGACGGTCGTTCCGATGCCCAAGGGCGAAAACAGAGCAACCATCCTTGGCGGCAAATCGATGGCAGCCTTCAAGGAATCGGGTATGGAAGAGGAAGCATTGGACTTCATCGCCTGGCTCTCCGAAGGAACAAACCATGACTATTACACCGGTGAGGTTCCTTATCTGACACCACGCCTCGGCGCGGAAGTCGACTACGGTGAGTTTACGGCGGAATACAACGTATTCCTCGATGAAATCGCCAACACGGACGCGGCTTTCGTCCAGGACTGGCTCGATCAGGTCATGATTCCGGGCATGTATCCGCTCATCAACGAAGCGGTTCGCAAGGCGGCCAATGCCGAAGTCACTCCGCTTGAAGCGCTTCAGGAACTCGAAACATTGCTCAAAGAAGCACTCGAATAACGATTTTCAAACGGTCGACAAGGTGCTCCCGGTCTTCGGGAGCACCTTGCACGACCCGACGGTATCCATCGCCATGCATACGTTCACAAGAGAAAGCATGCATGGCAATCGATACTCAGCGAAAAACACCTGAAAAAGGAGACCCCTATGAAACAGACCATCCTCTATCTGCCGATCGGCGTACCGACTTTCGACCTCGAAGCGGCCAACAACGTCTTCGAGTCATCGAAAGACGTTTTGACAACGATTGCCCCAGACGTCCTATCACCGAAAGACATATTATTATCCCCAGACGATCTTAAAACCTTCATATCCGACAAGAACCCCGACTTGATCGTCTTGCAGAACGTCACGTTCGCTCCTTCGAACTACGCCGAAATCGTCTTTGAATCGTTTCAATGTCCGATGATCCTCTGGACCGTCAAGGAACCGTCCATAAACGGTACCAGACTGCGTCTCAACGCCTTGACCGGGGCTTTTTCCGCCGGTTACACCCACAAGAGTCGGGACCGGAAAACTCTTCTATCTCTTCAGGAGACCCGGATGATCCGTCAATCCGGACAGAACTGAAACATACGGTCCGTCCCATCACTCTTTATCATGAACTGAAAACACTCAATCTGCTCGTCGTCGGCGACACGCCCCGGTTTCGATTGGTCGGACGGGCGACGGATGAACGACCTGAAAAGACCTTCGGCGTTACGCAAAAAGCACTCCACGGCCCTGAGTTGATGGAAAACGCACGATCCCTACAGTAAAGAAGACATCAAGGATGAACAAGAGGCACTACGATCCGCTCTGCCGACACTGAACGACGCCTGATGAAAACCGAACGTCTTTCATCAAACTCTTCAAGGCCTATAAAGCGTCATATCGAAAAACACGACATCCACGCCGTCGCCTCCGCTGCTGGCCCGACTTCTTCGGAATACAAAGACGCCCGTCTGTCCCGTGCTCGGCATGCTCAACGAACAGAACGTCGCGGCGGCCTGCGGAAGCGGACGCCATCGGCGCCTTGAGCATGTTCATCCGGTCAAGAACGTATCGAGACCCCGACTTATCTCGGTGACCTGGTCTCGATCGATGAAACCGAGAACACGGCGACCCTCTGGCGTGCGGGACGCAGCGGCGTGTTCTCGCCCGCCCACGAAACGGGCCTGCCATAGGGTCCATCCCAACCGACAGATCGGACCGACCATGGAATTCGGACTGCGTCCATCGAAGGAAGCGACGATCTTCAGAATTCACCGAAATGCCGATAACACTTACCGATTCATCGTCATCATTCCCGCCGAAATACTCGACCGGCCCCAACAGTTTTTTACGGTACTTCCGTCGTCGTCCGACTGAAAGCACCGATCAAAAAACGTTGAAAAACATGCGGATTCTGACGGGACTCGAACCACACTTCGTCGTCATCTACGCCAACGTGGTGACGGAACTCGAAACACTTCCGTCTTCTCGATCTCGAAACGACAACATACTAGGAGGCACCACATGGAAAGAACATATTTGGAAGACCAGGCCCGACGGATCGCAAGGATACAATCAAGATCATCGCCAGCATCGGCGTCGGCCCATCGGTGGCAGCATGTCGATCGTCGACATCGCTCCTTGCTCTACTTCGATCAGATGCATATCGACCCGAAACAACCCCTCATGGCCGACCGCGACCGCTTCGTTTCTCTCGAAAGGACACGGAGGTCCCGCACTCTACGCCACGCTCGCGCTCAAAGGATATTTTCCTCGTGAGGATCTCTTGACGCTCAACCGTTTCGAATACCAACCTGCCCGAGTCACGCCGACAAAACAAACCGTCGGTATCGACATGACGACCAGCTCCCTCGGTCAGGTTTTCCGCCGCCGTCGGTATGGCCACCGCCGTGGAACTCGATCGTTCGCCGTTTCTCATCTACGCCATGATCGGTGACGGCGAATCGCAGGAGGGCCAGATCTGGAAGCGGCGATGTTCGCCGGCCCGGAAACTCGATCACCTGATCGCGTTCACCGATCTGAACAAGATGCAGATCGACGGTGAAGTCAAAGCGGTCAACGACCTCGAAACCGGTTGTTGACAAGTGGAAGGCTTTCAAGTGGCGTCGAACTCGTCGACGGGCACGACGTCATGGCGATCCGGGATGCCGTGATCAAGGCGAAAACGATCAAAGCAAACCGAAAATGATCATACTCGATACGATCAAAGGCAAGGGCGCCGACTTTCGCCGAAGGTCAGTCGGTTCACACAACATGCCCGTTACGGCGGATATGGCGAAAACCGCGATCGAAAGGTTGGGATGAACAGTGGAACTTCATAACAGACAACTCAGAGACATCTACGTCGATCTCATGATCGAACGCCGAAAGGACCCGGACATCATCCTCGTCGAAGCGGATCTGATGGCGCCAGGACGACAAGGTTCGCGGAAACACGATCGCGTCGTCAATGTCGGTGGTCGCCGAAGCGATATGATCGGTGTCGCCGGACTCGCACGAATATGGGCAAAGAGCCTTTTTTACGCATACGTTCACGCCGTTCGCGACAGACACGTCTTCCGACCAGTGTCATTGTCGGTCGCCTACGCGAAACTCGCTATCAAAATAGTCGGATCCGATCCGGGCATCGCCCAGCTGAATGGCAGGACCCACATGTCCTTCGAGGATATCGGCCTCATGCGCATCCGTTCCGACCATGACGATCTTCGAAGACCGGTCGACGGAATCCAACTCAAAAAGATCTCTGCCTCAGATCATCGCCTGCGAGACTCCGGTCTACATCCGGCTGCTCAGACAGGAATTCAGATCCGTCTACCGGGAAGAGGACACGTGCACGCTCGGTCGTGCCAACGTTCTCAAGGGAGGCACGGACTTATCCATCATCGCCTCCGGGATCATGGTCCAGGAAGCGCTCGACGCGCACGACCTTTTAAAAGAACGAGGCATTGACGCACGTGTCATCAACATCCACACGATCAAACCGATCGACAAGGACGAAATCATACGTGCCGCACGCGAGACGAAAGGAATCGTCACGGCCGAGAACCACAACGTCATCAACGGACTCGGCAGCGCGGTTGCCGAAGTGCTCGTGGAACACACGCCCGTACCGATGGAACGCATCGGTATCAAGGACCAGTTCGGTCAAGTCGGCAAGAAACCGTATCTCATGGAAGCCTATCACCTGACCGCGAAGGATATCGTGGACGCTTCCATGCGCGTTTTGCAAAGAAAACAGGAGGTCAAACGATGAAAGAACTTTTTATCGGATCGGATCTGTCCGGATTCACGCTCAAGGAAGCCATCAAAGAAAACCTGATCGGTCAAGGTTATCACGTCGAAGACATCGGTACGCTCGACCCCGAGAAACCACTCCCCTTCTTCGAAGTCGCGGAAATCGGCGCGACACTCATCCGGAAGAAACGCTTTGAAAAAGGCATTCTCATCTGCGGCACGGGGATGGGCATGTCGATCGTCGCGAACAAACACGAAGGTGTTTACGGGGCCGCCTGTGAATCGGTTTACGCAGCGGAAAAATGCCGTGCCATCAATGATGCCAACGTGCTTTGCATGGGCGGTTGGATCATCGCCCCCGTACTCGGAATCGCCATGACGAACACGTTTTTGAACACGTCGTTCACCCAAAATCTCGAGGACTGGCGCGCCAAGCGTCTCGAAAAAGCCCTGATCCGCGTCAAGGACATCGAAAAAAAGTCCTTCGATAGCTAGGGAGCGGACCCGTGCTCCCATACATCTCGCTTTTCGCTCTCGTCATCGCCATCGCCATCGGTTTCTGGAAGGATATCAACGTCGGTCTCGTCGCCCTCGCTTTCTCGTTGATCGTCGGTCATTACCTCGGTGGAATACCGATCAACACGATCATCGGTTACTGGCCGGTCCGACTCTTTTTCACGACGTTCGGGATCACCTTGCTTTTCAGCATCGCCAAGCTCAACGGGACGCTCGAAAAGATTTCGAAAACGATCATCGCCCAGAGTCGCGGGAAAAAAATACTCATCCCCTTCATTTTCTACGTACTCGCCTTGATCCTCGCCTCCGTCGGACCGGGAAACATATCGACCTCGGCGCTTCTTCTGCCGATCGGTCTTTCGATCGCCTATTCGGCCAACATCTCGATTCTGATGATGAGCACGCTCATCATTACCGGATCGATCGCCGGGGGTCTTTCTCCCTTGGCACCGAACGGAATCGTGGCCCTCGACCTGGCGCGTCAGAACGGACTTGATCTCGGTCTTTCGATCTATGGAAACAACATCCTCGCCATGACGACGTTTTCACTGCTCGTCTTTGTCGTCCTCGGCGGACTTCGTCTCAAGGGCCATCATATCGAGATCGATCTTTAC
>JAGYNT010000065.1 GCA_018399615.1 Acholeplasmataceae bacterium | reverse complement strand
ATGTAGGTGATCTCATAGTTCGCTGTGACGTCTTCGTCTCCATCCCATATGGTAAGGGTTGAAATCGAACTCGAAGAACTACCCACATCGGTTTGACTGCCTTCAATATGAAAGTCAATGTCGTGTTTCTCGACGAGTTGGATTTCACCGATGACTTCGACTTCGTCCGAAGTCAAAGCGGTCTCATCATAAACTTTGGTTCGGTCGACCGGTTTCACCATGATCGGTCTTGGCAGCACTTCCAATATACCCTCTATGTAGGTGATCTCATAGTTCGCTGTGACGTCTTCGTCTCCATCCCATATGGTAAGCGTTGAAATCGAACTCGAAGAACTTCCCGCATCGGTTTGACTGCCTTCAATATGAAAGTCAATGTCGTGTTTCTCGACGAGTTGGATTTCACTGATGATTTCGACCTCGTTCGAAGTCAGAGCGGTATCGTCATAAATTTTGATTCGGTCGACCGGTTTCACCGTGATCGGTCGCGGCAAGACCCTTAACGTGCCGTTTTGATACGTCAGATCGTAGTTCGCGGTTCTATCGTTTCCTAACGCGTCATAAACGGAAATCTCCAACACGTTGTCGACAATACCGGCGTAGATCACGCTCGTGTGATCGACCGGTTCGGTCATATGTCCGTCGACGAGCGTGCCTTCGATGATTTCGTATTCGGCTTTGAACAGGGGTGTTCCGTCATAGACTTTCTGGTCGCTTGCCGTTTCAATCACCAGTGGTCGCATCAAAACTTCCAGCACACCCACTTCTTTAGTGATGACGTAATTCGCCGTGACATCTTCGTCTTCATTCCATATGGTGAGCGTTGAAATCTCACTCGAAGAGATGCCCGCATCGGTTTGGCTGCCTTCGATATGAAAGATGATTCCCTGTCCTTCGACGGGTTCGATCTCGCTGATGACTTCGACATCGTCGGAAATCAGCGGAAAACCGTCGTAGATCCTGATCCGATCGACCGGTTTGAATGCGACGTGTCGCGGTGTGATTTCCAAAACTCCCCAATTTGACGTGATTTCATAATTGCGGGTTTTCTCATGCCCTGCGGAATCGGTCACGATGAAAAGGAATTCATTATCCACACGACCGACATCGATGATGCTCGTATGGTTCGTGATCTCGAAAACTTGACCTGAAACGAGCGACCCTTCTGAAATTTCATAGTTCGAATTCGAGAGTGCCAACCCGTCATAAACCTTTGCTGTATCCGAGGTTTCAATCGTCAGAGGCCGCGACAAAACCTCCAGTTCGCCGAACTGGTGGTCGATGACATAATGATCCGTTACATCGACGCCTTCATGATCGATGATTATGAGACTTGTCGTGTTCGTGACGACACCGACATCCGTGATGATCGCATAGTCGGTTGCGTGCATGGTGTGCCCATCGGCAAGCGTGCCAGCGATGATTCCGTAAGCATGCTGAAAAAGAGGTTGTCCATCATAAGTCTTCTGACCGCTTTCTGTTTCGATCGTCACGGGACGTTTTAGAACTTCCAGCGATCCGGGCATGTGTGCGATGTCGTAATCTTCCGTGACATCCGTATCGCCATCCCATATCCGGATCCTCGAGATATCGTTTTGGACATGCCCGACATCCACCAGGCTTCCCGTTGTCTCAACTTCGATATGATGACCGTCCGCCAGATCCCCACTTACGATTTCCACCTCATTCGATGTGAACGTCCGTCCGTCATAGATATGATCCGCATCGAGCAATCGGACGGTCAGAGGCCTTGGTCCGTATCTGAAGAGCTGTTTCTCACTGGTGAAACGGTAAGAGCTCGTGACATCTTGTCCGTCAAAATCGTATATGGTGAGGGAAGAAAGGGTCACGTATGACTGATTTCGTGATATCTCTTCATATGTGAAATCGACTTTTCCGATATGATCGTCTTCATGCAAATCGATGTCTATGGATGGGGAGTCTCCGAAAAACAAGGATAGACTGACATACGTGATGTCGACATTTTTCGGTTCAATGACGAGATCATGGATTTCATGGCTTTGCCTTTTGAACATCCCTTTCGTCGTGATCCTGACTTGATAGTCGCCCGCTCTGAATGGCCGATCATGTCCCCACGCGTCGTCCCCCTGTTTCCGGTACGTGTATTCGATCCTAGAAAAGAGCGCTTTCGAACTCATCTCGATTTTTTCGCCAAACGTGACGGTATCCGGTACGGATACACGGTAAACCGTGCCTTTGGTTAAACCATAAGCGAAAATCAGCGAGAAAACAAGGATTGCCGCGGCAATGAATGAAATCTTATGCTTTTTCACATAGCGTATTCCGGATACGACTTTGATTACTTTTCGTTCGTAGTTTTCATATAACATTGTCATTCACCAAGCACACAACATGCTTTCTCCTTTCCATAGAGATCGATCTATCCGAATTTGGGATTTACGACGAGTTCGCCTTCAATGATCTCAATGCTGTAATTGTCAGTTACTTCACCGGATGCGTCGAAGACCCTGATCGACTCGATATTGTTCGTACTCACCCCTACGGATGTCTGAGATCCGGTAATCATCACGTCGAGACGATGAGTCTCGACCAACGTTCCTTCCGTGATTTCATAGGTCGAATTCACCAAAGAGATCCCATCGAATGTTTTTGTCGCACTACCGGATCGGATCTGAAGATATCTTGGTATGACCCACAAATCCCCGTAGTCGGTGTCGATCTTGTAAAGATCCGTGACATCTTGACCGACTTCGTCGAAGATGAGGAGTCGGGCACTGTTTTTCGATATGCCGACATCTGTCTGTTCACCATCGAAAATGACCTGTTCGACGTAGTGGCCCGAACCGAGTTCTCCTTCCATCGACCAACTATGACGAACAAGAGGTGTTCCGTCATATGTTTTTTGATCGTTATCCGTGATCAACTCGATCTCATGCAAATACATTTTCAACATGCCTTTTCCGAACGTGATGTCGAACATATCCGTGACATCATCACCATGTTCATCATAAATGACAAAAGACGAGATCTCACTGTCTATGCGCCCCGGAGTGGACAACTCACCTTCGAAAGTCACATCATACGTATAGCCCTTTTCGATGAACGAATCGAAGTTCGTCAACGTGATTTCACTTGCCCGAATGACTTTTCCCGCCGCATATGTTTCGGTTACCCGGCGTGGTTTGACGAATATGCTGGTGAGTTCTTCAGGGGGTTCGTCGCCGTTTCCGCCCGAATCGGCAGGTCCACCGGCGGTCACTTCGATCGGCATCCAGCCGAAACCGTCGACATAGATTTCAACCCATGCATGTGCATATTGACCCGTAACGGAAACCCATGCGTCACTTTCGGATATGCCGAGATACCCGGTGACATATCGTGCCGGTATGCCCAAAGCTCGATACATCAGAACCGCAGCGGTCGCGTAGTGTTGGCAAATACCTTCTTTTGAAGTCGTTAGGAAGTAAACCGCGAGATCTTCGACGTGATCCGGTATCGTTTCAAAATTCAGGTTGTATGTCGCCGCATTCCGAATATAGGTCTGGACATCTGTGACGAGTTCGTCGCTCGATTGACTCAAACCGTTTTCGATAGCGAGAGCGAGCATGTCCTGACGCGTTCTCTCCGGAATGGTCAGATATTGGAGATCAACGAAATTCCTGTACGTGGCTTCGTCTGTGGCATGTCCGGGATTTTGCAAAGCGATCGTTTCCTGATGATCGAATGAGTATGAAATCCATTCGTGGCCGATTGTACCCCCCGTGAAACCACTTACGTGTATATCATTCGACCCGTCAAGATCGTCGACACTGAAATAGGGTAGAAGATAAGGCAAATGGTCGTGGGCGTACTCCATCTGAATCGTCGAAGAACTCTTCCCCGCTTCCAGCAGAGCAAGGCCACCGAAACGAAGCGGATGTGTCGATATGCCGGTCTGATGCGGGATGCCGGCATCCCAACCCGAAAGATTGTAATCCCCCCAGGCCCTGTCTCGGAAGTAGATCGGTCCCGACATCGTGGAACGGAATCGGAATACTTCTTCTGGGGAACCCTCATCGGCTTCTCTTGAAAGATCTCCGGAGCCGTACATGTCGGACAGAATCGTCAGTTTGCCGACAAAATACTCGAACCGGTAGAAATGGCTTACGTTATTCCCCCGATCATCCACGACATATGCATAGATGTTGTTATCGACGGTACCGATGTTTTCGATCTCGCCATCGACAACGACGAACAATTCATGCCTGTCCAATAACGTTCCGTCGAGCCATTCCCATTCGTTGCGAGACAATGGTTCGCCGTCAAAAACTTTGGAATCGCTCAATGACTGCAAAGTGATGACCAGCGGTTCGATTAAAAGCGTGCCGTACTGATAGGATATGTCGTACAGATGGGAGACATCTTGATTTTCTTCATTCAATATGGTCGCATAAAAAGAATTTTCGACGGACCCCGGATCCGTAATGCTCGCATTCATCACATATTCGATTCGGTGACCGTCAAAAAGTCCGCCACTTTGAATCGTCCATTCCTCATCAGAAAGCGGGGTGCCGTCATACGTTTTTTCTTGACTCATGGTCTGAATCGAAAGTGACAGCGGCCGAACCGTCAAATGACCGAAATCGTAATCAACGACGTAGTTGCTCGTCACATCATAACCGTCTTCGTTCAAAATCGTGATTCCGATTTCATTTTCAACGGATCCCGGATCCGTTATTCCCGAAACCATGACCGGGATGATCGTATCGCCTTCTCTGAGCGTTCCGCTTCTGATATGCCACACGGGATGGGTCAGTCTTTCGCCATCATATTGTTTGACATGACTTTCGGTCATAATCGTCAGTTCATAGAGTTTGTGTTCGGAATGGTTGATATCGAAAACATTGAAGATCAGATAGGCCAGGACAAAAAGAATCGTGAAAACAAAGGCTCCCCAGATATAGATTAACTTCGTGCTTTTCATCTGGTCGTACAAGATCCCACCGTATGACACATATGCATCAAACAGTTTTGATCTTTACTCCTTTCTTATCATTGATCCATATTCCGTCCGATCCGTCAGGCATTGATTTCGATGTTTCGTATGTATTCGATACACTGAGCCATTTCATCGTTGCCGAACAACTCTTCGATGAACGCGATCAGGCCCGGTGCAGCATTTTTCACATATACCATGTTTTTCGTTTCGAGTTTTCTCAGCACCTTCTTCGACATCATGTCGTCGAGTGCCGACAATTCGGTTCCCCCACAGGCGACGATCACGGGCACGTACTTGTAAATCTGCATCATGATCCGGTTGCCGAAGGTAATCTGAAAATGCGTCATCAAGTATTCATCCAACTGTTTGATCCTTCTGAGATTGCGGTTCGAAAGCGCATATTCCCGGCGCGCTTTCATTGTCAGATGATCGAACCGGGTCGCTGAAATACTCCTGCCTTCAACCGCTTTCGGTATGAACGGTTTCGCTTTTCGATCGAGATTGATGACCATCGCCCGGTCGTATACCTTGTCCGAGATCGAAAAGGTCGAATCGTCGTTGTTGGCCGTACCCACGAACCACATGTTGTTCGGTAACACGAGTTTCCCGTTGTTCAATAGTGCCGGGTCCGTTTCCCATACGTCCGAGATGACGTCCAAGTGTCTCTTGTTCTGGTCCGGTAACTCCAAAAGCGATAGGAACTCGGCGAAATAGTATTCCACCCGAGCGATATTCATCTCATCCAATACGGTCACATACATCCGATCGTTCAGACTCGCTTCATAAAGTTTTTGCAGAAGTGTCGTCTCATTGAACTTTTTGGTGAATTCGTTGTAATAACCGATCAGATCCGTTCTTTCTTTCCACATCGGCTGGATCGGCACGACGACCGTCGTGTTTTTCAAGTAATCACCGAATGCATACGCCAAAGACGTCTTGCCGGTACCGGACATGCCTTGCAGGATCATCATGTGACTTACCGCGAGTCCGCCGATGAATCGTCTGATGTCCGCGATGTCGTAATAGAGTCCGAGTCGGTGTGCTGAAAAAAATCTGAATTCCTCGCATATGCCGAATAAGTCGATCTCGTCTTCGAAGGCGTGCCCGTGTTGGTTCAGCATGTTCCGATCGACTTGGTTCAACATGAAAAACCGTGCGGTGTCTTCCGTCTCTTCCTCGTCCGAAGATTGAAAATCCTGTTGTGCGGTTTCGTCAGTGAACTGAACCGATCGAGTGGCTTGTGCCAAAGTCAAGTTCCTGTTTTCTTTCAGCAAATACATGAAGACAAACAACAAAGCGAAAGCAATGATCGTTCCGGACAACAATACGAAGATCTTTTCGGTTGATCCCAATATGATCGAACGGTTTATGATGTTCACTCTTCCACCTAAGGCA
>JAGYNT010000064.1 GCA_018399615.1 Acholeplasmataceae bacterium | reverse complement strand
ACTTTTCTGTTCGGACTCGATGAACAGGGAGGAATCGATCGTCGGTTCATAGCCGCTTTTGAGCTTGTCGGTGATTCGCTTCCCGAGTATGTCGCTTCGATGAAACCCCGTAATTTTTTCATAGGGAGGATTGACGTGGATGACTTCATGCTTTCTGTTCATGATGATGATGGCGCGATCAGAAAACCGCGCGATCAGATCGTTGAACATAAGCACTTTCTTTTCATCGACATGCACGTGAAAAAGCCACAGCACGACAAGAAACACGATCGTCAAAAAGAACATGGATACCGTATGGAAAAAAGCACGATTGAGATATGAGAAATGTGTTTCGAAATAATAGTCTAGGGTGAAGTAGAGAACGATTGCCGCGGGAATCAGAAACAAGAGATAGGCGAAGAGCAGCCTCTGTTTCCGTTTGGTCATATCAATCACTTCCTCCTTTCAATCCGAGTCTGAAAAAAAATAAACACGGGGGGTGCTTATTTCTTCTTGACTTCGGGTTTCAACTTGAATTGTTCGATCGCTTCCGGGTATGGATAGGCTTCTTCGCGCATTCTCGGAAAAAGGACATAGATCAGTCCCCGATCGACATCGATGCGCGTTATGACACCGTGTTGTTTTTCACCTTCGACTTTGACTTTTTCGCCGATGAGAAATGTTTCATTGCTCCAGGCCATCGTATGCGTATGGATCCGAGTGACTCCGTTCACCGGATCCTACTCCTTTCATCCTTCGTGTTCTTGGCGTCGTCCGATCGGTCTTGTCGAACAAACGATTCACCATTCATTATACCACACTTTCTTTATTGCTTCGGACGATATTCGCGTAAAATCGAACCGATCAGATAGATTTTTTCTTCCTCGCCGAGCCTTTTCATCCAGTCGATGATCTTTCGTGTCGGTTCATCGAGATCGAGCTTCGAAAATGCCTCGAGATCGCTTTCGAAAAAGGGGTGCTTCCTGTCATGTATGTTTTCAAGAAGCGGTAAGGCATCCTTCTCGTTTCGTCTCATGAAACGGTAAAAGGAAACGAGAATACCCGGAAGCGACGTATAGATCTCCTCGGCATTGCGATCCGCCATGCCAAGGGCGATCCGATGCAGTTTCGCTGCCTGTTTCCGGCAGACATACCCGATGAACCGGTTCAGCTCGTCGTCATCTTCGTTCCAGTCGATCGCCAGTTTCAAAAGGTCGAGACGCCAGAGGAAGCGATGGTGCGATGTTTCGGGCACGTCATAGGCTTTGATGAAATCATCCCTGATTTCATCGAGCAAATCCTGGTTGAGTGTCTCATAAAGGCGGAAAACCTTCTCCGGAATATCGGTAAGCGTCCGGTCCTTGTCCAGGTAGTTGTATAGGCCTTCGAGTACCGTCTGTTTTTCTTTCAGATAGGCTTCGATCAGGTCCACAAACGTAGCGTTCGCGCGTGGCGTCGAACGCGTTACGTGTAGAGATAGGTCTTATCATCTCCCTCAGATGAGTAATCCATGTCGACAACGAGAACCGGGTCCCACCGTCATGATAAGTCCGATGCGTCGGATGACCGACGATATCGTTTCGAACGAATTTGAGTTCGTGCAGAACGTCGTTTCGGTTCACATTGATGTGATATTTGTAGGACGTCAATCCGATCGCAAGATCATAGAGCGCATCGATTGCCACGAAGAGTCCCTGCAACAGACCGAAAACATCGAGAAGAACGTTGCCGTGATCCTGGCTTCTGTTTTTCTTGAAGGCATCGATCATGTCATCGACGTGAACGAGCATGTGAAAAGAGGCCTGGGCCCGGTTGGCATGACTGTTCGATTCGTGTTTTTCGTTCGTGTCCAGAAAACGTTTGAGTTGATCGTAGATCATAGGCTCTCCTTGATCTTTTCAAGCAATACGACTGCCGGCAGTTCCTTGTAGATATCACCCTCGGCATAGCGGAGCCCGAGACGCTTGACATCCTCTTTCTGATCTTTCGTATCGATCTCGCGAATGACGAGCGCCATATCGAATTCCTGCAACATCTCTTTGACCTTTTTCAAATAGGACTCACCCTTGATGATCCCTTTCGGGTATTTGACGTGCAAGGCGTGAAAAGGATAGGCCAGAGCCATCTCAAGCGACGTCGTGTCCAACGAGATCCCGTAATCGATCAGTTCCTGAATCTGGGTTGCGTATTGATTGGGTTTGAGTTCCATCTCGAACTTGAACCGTATGAACTCATAGGGAATCGCATGTTTCTGCAGAAGACCGAAGACAAACGGATTGAACTTGGGGTCGAGAAACGTCTCCTTCGAAATGGGAATCGTGATCTTGATCAGTCGCTCCGTTTCCTTTTCAAGACTACTCAGAAAAGCGCATACGCTTTCGATATGGAAGTGCTCGAGATCCTTGATCCGATGGCGCTTTTTCGCAATGGTCAGAAAATACTTGGAATCGACGGATAGATTCGGCAGTCCGAGTTCGCTCTCATATTGCCAGACACGGTTTTTTTCGAGATCGGTGATCTGTTTGAACGACAATTCCAAGGACGTGTTCTCGATCGCCTCATTCAGTCGGTCGATGATGTGCTGTTCGAACACGTCGTCCTCATAATCACGATAGTTGAAAAAGACGTAATTGGTCTCCTGCATGCGCTTCGCTTTTTCCAAAGCGATGCCGAGATAACGGAAGAGCTTGTCCTTGTGTTTCTCGAATGTCACGACCGGATAGCGAACGATTCCGATTTTGATTTGAAACGTCTCATAGGGGAGGACTTGCGAGGCGTGGTCATCGATCGTTTTCACGTAGTTCCTGATGATCTTGGTGACCGCACGGATATCGTTTCGATCGATGACCACGAGGATCTGATTGAAATCGAAGCGATATGTCGTTCCCCCTTCGAAGTATTTCTTCGACACCTGGGAAAACTCCTTGAAATAACGACGCATGGATTCACTGCCGTAAATATGTTTGAGCCCCGTATCGAGCTCGATCAGACACAGACTCGCCTTGTCTTTGAGATGATCGTCGAGTCGTTCCGAGAGCGCGTGTCGATTCAAGAGTTCGGTCTCATCATCGATCGTCGCCTTTTCAATGAGTTCCTTCGTCCGATCGACTTCATCGGTAAGGTCGTAAAAGGCGCTTACGACATGGATCCGTTCATCGATTCGAAAGGCGTGCATGCGTTCGAAGACGTGCTTGTCCTGATAGCGATAGGAAATCGTTTTGGTTGTGTCGGCTTTGCTGAACATGGTCTGAATCGTCTTCTTGTAGTCGGAAACGTATTCATAGGACATGTCCCGCAAAAAGATTTCGAGGTGATGATGACGATCGATTCCAAAATACGTCTGAGCCGCGTCATTATAGGTCGATGTCGTATCGTCCATATAGCGCAACATCATGACCGGACTGTCCAAAATCGCTTCATAGAAGCGATTATGCCGTTTCAAACGATCATTCTTCCGTTCATCGAGCACGTGGGCATAGATGACATTGCCGAGCACCTTCAATGCGTCATAGTATTTCCCGGGATCCGGGACCGGATCTTCGAAACAGGCACTGAAAACGCCGTCTTTTCCCATTGGAAAATTATAGACATAGGATGTCTGCTCGTCGAAATCCTTTTGTGTGAGTATGTTTTTCTTCCACTTGATCTGACCGACACGCTCGTGGATTTCCGTCTGACCATCCAGAACAGCGGCTTGAACCGTCCCATCGATCTGTTCTCTTTGGATCGTCTTGTCATAGAGCCTTTCCTTCTTGTAGTGGAAAAGATTCGGTGACCTTCGGTCGAGATAGACGATCAGATCTTTCGCATCAATCGTCTCGGATACGTGGATGAAGAGCATGCGCAAGTGCTCGCGCAGCGGCTTCTTTTCATCGAGTTGGTGTGCGAAGAGGATCATCTGGTTGGCGAGTTCGAAGTGCTCGATCGCATGCTGTTTCGTGTGTGTCTTCTGCGTGATCGGTTCGACGACGACCGTCTGGGTCGAATCTTCTGGTTTTTTCTGCTCCAAAGTCTGTTTCCGCGCGATCGCCCGTTTCGCGTTACGCAGTTTTCTCTGATAGACCTCAAAAGAGAGCTTGTTTCCCATCTTCTCATAGAGTTCGACCAAAAGCTCATAATAGGAAACCTTGAAGGTGTTGTCCTCCCGATCGATTTGTTCCTCATACTCGGCTTCAAGCGTCATCGCCTTGTGATAGTCCTCGCGATGCATGTGGACCCGAATGAGTGTTTCGACGGCGACCACGTTGTCTTTGTTTCTTGCGAGTTCCTCATCGGCGCGCGTCAAAGCCTCATCATATCGTTCGAGCGATAAAAGCAAGCGCAGTTCCTCGTCGATGTAGGCGTGTTCGAGGTCGTAACGGTAGAGCTCACGGATGCATTGGAGTGCCTTTTCGTGGTCATCCGCGTCGCGATGGATCAAAAACAATTCCTCATACGCATGAATCCGGACGGAGTCCGGTACGACATCGTTGGTGATTTTCATGAGATCTTCGAGATCGGGTTGTCCCAAGGCCTTCTTATAGGCGACGTCATCCAAAATACTTTCGTATTGACGCAGAACCGGTAGCAAAGCCCTCCTCTTTTCGATATAGAGCTTCGCCTGATCGTAGATCTCAAGTCTGAGACAGGCGTCGATCAGATGTTTCAAGATCCGTTCCTGATACTCCGTTTCACTCTGATTCTCGATTTCTTTGATGATGCGTCCGCCTTCGTCGACGACGAGCCGGTTCAGGGAAAGATCGAGAGCAATGGAAAAATAACGACTGTATGCCGCTTGATAGTCGACGTGGCTGAGCGGTTGTTCCAAAAACGTTTTGATCGCATTCAGGCTTTCGGGTTCCGCTTTCAGATTGAGTATGTCCTTCAAACGCACACTACCACTCCTCGATCGATCGATAGAGCCTGTCGGCGAGTTCGAGATAGGAATCGGCCAGGTTCTTGAAGTTGAAACCGACGACCTCGCTCAAGCCGATGGTTTCCTTGTAAGACACCACCTGGTGCCACTGCAAAGCTTGAAACATGCGATAGAAGCGCACATGGTCCTTCTCGTTTTCGCTTGATGGTCGTCCGAGGTAGACGTCGAGCAGGGAAAGCGCATCGGCGAAACGGACGTTTCCGAAACTCGCGATATCATAATAGAATTGATTTTTCCCGGCATATTCCCAGTCGAGCAGATAAAATCGGTCTGCGCCGATCACCATATTCGACCTCTGTGCGTCATTATGACAGAACACTTTGGGCTCATGTTCGTGCTTCGAGCGATACCGTTCGATCCACGCTTTCTTGAGCGCGACGTAACGTTCGCTTCTTTCCGTCGTATAGCTCTCATAGCGGTTCAGTCTTTCGATCAGACCGTAATCGGTGGCCGGTTCGACTCCGCTGTCATGAAGCTTTTTGAGGGCTTGGGCGACCTGGGATAGGTAAGGATCCACATCGACTTCGGACAACATGAGTCCGGGAACGTAACGCGCGGCTTTTTCACCCGTCTTGACGTCGAAATAAACCGTTTCGTTGTTCAATCCGAGCGACTCGATCCGTTTGATGTTCTCATATTCGATTTGACGATCGACAAACAGGTTCCCACCTTCACCGATGATGCGGTACGTATAATCTTTTTCGTCAAAAGAAATATGGTACGTCAGATGGCTCATTCCCCCGAGCAGTCGTTTGACGATGACGACGTTTTCCGGTTTCGTGTGGAAGGCGCGTGCCGCGCGCTCTTGGATGCGTCTGCTAGGATCCATCGTTCATGCGGTCGAATCGAACCTGACCGTCCTCGTAAATGGCATAGCTGTGATCCGTCCCCAACGAACCCGGATTGATGAACAGGATGTCTTCCTGTCGGTCGAGATAGCGTCGATGCGTATGCCCGAATACGCAGATATCCGCGTCTTGCGCTTTCGCTTTGAGTTTGAGTCGGTCGAGACCGAATTTCACGTGTTCGATGTGTCCATGTGCGACCATGACTTTGAGTTTGCCGATTTCGATGAGACGCATGAGCGGTTCGTTGCTGCCGAAATCATTGTTGCCCTTGACGGTCGCAAACCGATGATGCCATGTCTGGTTGCGCAAACAAAGGTCTCCCGCATCGATGTGAAGATCGACATTCGGATACTTCTCGATGAGACGTTTCAGGCGATCCGTATCACCGTGCACGTCACTTGTCAGCAATAACGTCATCGAGATTCTCCTTGAGTCTGTTGAGGGCGATCGCCCGGTGCGATATTTTGTTTTTAACGGCATCGCCGAGTTCGGCGAACGTCTTCTCATGGGACTCCGGTATGAAGATCGAATCATATCCGAACCCGTTGACACCCCTTTGCTCATGGGCGATCGTGCCATCGATTCTACCTTGATAGATATGACACGCGCCTTGGGGCGTGCAAAGAGCGATCGATGTCATGAAATGCGCGCTGCGCTCGGAAACATCCTGCATTTCTTTGAGCACTTTGACGTTGTTC
>JAGYNT010000063.1 GCA_018399615.1 Acholeplasmataceae bacterium | reverse complement strand
TGGATCAAAGAAAAAGACCCCAAGGATGATCCAAGACTCGCATCCGTTTACGAGGACGTAAAGAAGCGGACGGATCAGGAAATCGACAATATCTATCGCGTGCACTCGCTCGACGCCAAAGCGCTGGAAAATCACAAGAATCTCTACGAGCATCTCATGTTCGGTGAAAGCGAGTTGTCCAGAAAAGAACGCGAAATGATCGCCGTTGTCGTATCGAGCGCCAATGGGTGTCCCTATTGCGTAAGCCACCATGAAGAGGCCTTGAGGCACGTGACAGACGATCATGCGCTGATGGAGAAGATCGCCGAAGACTATGCGAGCGCGCCTTTGACCAAGCGCGAAAAGGCCATGCTCGACTATGCGTACAAACTGACTAAAACGCCATACCGGATGATGCATGACGACATCGTCTGTTTGCGGCTGATGAAACTGAGTGATCTGGCGATTTTCGAGATCAATCAGATCGTCGCCTATTTCAATTATGTCAATCGCATCGTTTTCGGACTCGGTGTCGAACTCGAGAAACGCTGATTCGGATCGTCGCTTCAAATCATGAAAGGAATGTGCTTATGCTCAATGAGATACATGCGGATATATTGAAGGGTCTTCCCTTTCCCTTCGCCTACTGCCGGATCATCCTTGACGATGAAAAGAAGCCGTCGGATTATACGGTCGTCGTCGCCAACGATCGGTACTGCCGAATGCTCGGCGTCAGCCGAGGGCGTATCATCGGAAAACCGATGTCGAAGGTCATGCCTGCGGTGTGGGAGAAGGAACGTGAAATACTCGGAGCTTTTCATGATGTTGCCAAAAACCTGACGGAGACCGAGTATCAGCAGAAAAACGACCATGACAATCGCGATTACCATGTCCGCGTCTATTCGAATCGAAAGGATCACTTCATCAAGGTTTACGCCGACATCACCGCACAGCTGAAACTGTCACAGGCGTCGGAAAACTTTTTGAACACGTTCGGAGAGACGATCGACTATCAGAAGATCACCGATGATATCCGCATGCTTTCCGGAGCGAAATATGCCGCGTTCAACGTATTCAAGGAAAACGGTCTCGATTTTCAGACCGTCGCGTTGTCCGGTATTCATCAGAACATTCAAAAAGCGATCAAAGTGCTCGGATTCAATCCGCTGAACAAGACGTGGGAACACGATCCGCATCGGGCGAAGCGGATTGAAAAGAGACAAACGACCTATTTCGATGCCCTTCACGACCTTTCGGATTACGCGGTTTCGAGCGCGGTCGTCAAAGTTCTTGAGAAAATGTTCGGTGTCAGACGGGCGATCATCGTCAAGATCACCAAGGACGGACGCATGCTCGGTGATTTTACGTTGATGATGCCGGTCCATGAAAAACCGTTTCTCGAAAGCACGCTCGAGACCTATGCGAGCCAAGTCGGGCTCTTTCTTGAAAAGCAACGCGCTCTGGAAGCACTGGGCAGAAGTGAAGCGGAGTATCGGCACTTGATCGAGAATATCGGTGAGGTTTTTTTCAAGATCAGTCTCGATGGCATCATTACGTACGCATCCTCGGCCACGCGATCACTCTTGGGTTACGATCAGGAAGAGATTCGCGGGAAATCGGCCGCATCGATCATCCATCCGGAAGATCGCGACGACGTCGAAACAAAACTCAAAGAGATCGCCAATACCAATGAAAAGACACGGTTGGACTACCGGATCATTCACAAAACCGGCGATGTCCGCTGGCATGCTTCGACGATTACCCCGCTCTACGACGAACATGACCAGATGACCGGATTCATGGGTACGGCACACGATATCACGTATCGAAAGCGGATCGAAGAAGAATTGAAGCGATCGGAAAGCACGCTTAAGACGATTTTCAGTCACTTGCATTTCGGAATCGCCCTCTATGATTACGTCAGCGATTCCATCGTCTATACCAACGAGCAGTTTCTCGAACTCTATGGAGCGGACAAAAATCACATGACATGTGCGAAAGACGTTTATCGGGCCGTCACCGATGACCCCAAGCGTCAAAAGCTGCTCGAAAACTCCCTCCGGGAAGCTTTGCTTTCGGACGACCCGGCCAAGATGTCATGGGATGACATCATGATCGATCGCGCGGGCGAAAAGAGGTTTCTGGCCGCGTATATCATCAAAATACCGGATTCGAACATGATTGTCTCGACAGCCCGCGACATTATTGGTTTTAAACGGCGATACAAACAAAGACAGATCGAATATATCAGTTATCATGATTATCTGACCGGATTCTACAACCGAAGGTTTTATGCGAGAAACCGAACGTTCTCGATCAAAAGGAAAATCTTTCTCTCGGCCTCATGTTCATCGACTTGAAACGGGTTGGAAACTGATCAACGACGCCTATGGACACAGTGGGCGACAAAGCGCTCGCAATCGTCGCCGATACCGGAAGCGACCAATGCGATTCCGGGATTTACGCCGCCCGAGTCGGCGATGAGTTCGCGCTTTCGTTCCGAATACCGGTGATAGGATATGAACGGTATGCCATGCGGATCAAGCGGAAAGACGCTGACGCGCGTCAAAATCGATCATATGTTGATTTCGGTCGCCATCGGATACGCCATCAAATTCCGTGTCGAAGAGGATATCTTCGTGATTTCCAAGGTCGCCGAAGACACGATGTATCGACACAAGATCACCGAAGGTTCGAGTGCCCGAAACCGTACGATTCAAACGATTTTGACGACTTTGACCGAAAAATACAGCGATGAACGCATGCATTCCAAGCGCGTCAGCAACTTCTGTTTCGAAATGGGACGCGCACTCGATCTGAGTGACGATGACCGGAAAGAACTCGCACTGGCGGGACTCTTTCATGACATCGGGAAAATCGCGATTCCCGATCATATTCTGGGCAAACAGGATGCGCTCACGGCGGAGGAATACGAACGGATGAAAACACATACGGAAGCCGGCTATCAGATTCTTCGGGCCGCCGATGAGTATTCGAACCTCGCCGAGTACGCGCTCTATCACCATGAACGATACGACGGGAAGGGATATCCGACCGGACTCAAAGGCGACAGGATTCCTTTATTTGCCCGAATCATCAGTATTGCCGATGCTTATGAGGCGATGACGGCCGAGAGAAGCTATCGGGCCAAGAAGACGGAAGAAGAAGCGATTCGTGAACTTCGGTCGTGTGCGGGACGTCAATTCGATCCCGAACTGACGGAGATTTTCATCGAACATGTCGTGAAGAAGACATGAGAAAAGGACGACCACGTCGATCGTGGTCGTCCTTTTCTTTATGCGTGACCCGTTTCTGTCAGGTGTCTTGCCACTTCGAGCCCCATCACGACGCATTCCGTGACCGCGCAACTGCCCAGCCTCGATGCGCCATGGACGCCACCCGTGACTTCACCGATGGCATAAAGTTTTCGTATCGGTTCGTTTTCGCAGTTCAGGACACGTCCTTTCGTATCGATCTTGACGCCACCCATCGTATGATGGACTTTTGGTGTCGCCCGCATGACATAATAGGGTGGTTCGTCGAGAGGAAGTTGATCCGTAATCGGTTTTTTGAATGCTTTGTCCGATGTCGCTTTCACCGATTCGTTATAGGTTTTCAGTGTGTTTTCCAGAATCTTCGAATCGACGCCGTAGGCGGCAGCCAGATCCTGCACTGAGGGATATGTTTTGAGGACTCCCTTATCCATCAGTCTGTGAAGGTCCCAACCCGCCCGATCGACGGCATTCTGATCGGCGATTGCGAGCGCGTGGGTCTTCAGTTTCAACATGGCATCGGCGACGATTTTGCGGTCACCGAGTTCGTTGACGAACCTTTTTCCCGTGTTGGGATCGACGAGAATCCCGTAGGGTAGAGCGACATAATCGCCGAATAGCGGTCCGAGTCCGAAGCCTTTTTCATCGAGCGAAGCCCATGGACCGAGCTGGATCTGATCCATATCGATGAGTTTCGCCCCTTTTCGAGCGAGTTTTTCCAGCAGTTCGCCGGTCGCACTCTTTTTGTTCGTACTCATCGTATGCTCATCGATCTTGCCATGACGCTTCAAAAGGACGTGGTCGTGTCCGAATCCGCCGCTGGCAATGACGACGGCCTTGTCGGCACGAATCGTCTCATAAGTCGGCGTCGTTGTTTGACCGAAGCGATATGAGGTATTGACGATGACGCCGTCCTGGATACCGTCCGATTCGATGAAATCGATCACTTGAGTGTTCAAAAGCAGGTCGATATCGAGTTTTTTCAGATATGTTTCGGCCGCCTTGACCATCGTCCGTCCCGTGAGACCTTGTGGGGAATAGCAGCGAGGAACGGAGTGTCCGCCGAAATAGTCGACCCGATCGAGATAGGGGACGCCAAGAATGTCCCGCGTCCATTCGAACGCTTTTTTGGCCTTGTTCGTGATCAGACGAACGAGATCGGGGTCGTTAAGGTAACCTCCGGCCTCGAGCATGTCTTTTGCCATCAGGTCCGGTGAATCCGTGATGCCTCTTATTTCCTGCAGATCGGTATCCGGTGCGGCGATCCCGCCATCACTGATGATCGAGTTTCCGCCGATTCGTGCCATTTTTTCGATGACGAGCACGGAAGCGTTCCGTCGCCTCGCTTCGATCGCACAGGTAAGACCGGCAAAACCCGACCCGATGATGATGAGATCGTATTCTTTTTCTTTCATGCTATCACATCGCTTTCCGTTTCGACTATAACACACGCCGGCCCTTTTTTCAATTGCCGATCACAATCACCCTTATAACGAGGATGAACGGATCAAGGATGGGATGCGATCCGTAGGTGACCGATTTTTTGCAGACTTTGTTTCCGGAGAGTCACCTGCGATTTTGTCTTTGTGGAAATACGTGGTATAATAACTGAAATCAGGATATGAAACACGAGGTGATCGGTCATGTATGAGAGTACGAGAAATCGCAAACTGAACGTAAATGCATCCGAAGCGATTCTTTCCGGTATCGCACCGGATGGCGGTCTCTATGTTCCCAAAAAATTCGAACCGTTGGATTTTCATGCGATTCCTTCAAACATTTCCTATCCGGATTTGACCAAGATCGTTTTGAATCATTTTCTCGATGATTTCACGCTGAACGATCTCGATTTCGTCGATACCGCCTACAGGGACTTTGTCCCCGTGGTCGGCATGACCGCCTTGAAGAACTTCGACGTGTTGTCGCTTGCCTTCGGGCCGACATTCGCTTTCAAGGACATGGCGCTCGTCCTGTTTTCCAAACTGCTTCAGAAAGCCAAGGAAAAACAAGGGATTGACAAAGAAACGATCATACTGACCGCGACTTCCGGTGATACCGGAAGCGCGACACTGAACGGGTTCAAGGGTGATCAAAAGACACGAGTCGTCGTTTTCTATCCGTTCCAAGGCGTCAGCGCCTTTCAGGAAAAACAGATGCTTTCATTGACGGATTCCAATCATCGGGCGATTGCCCTAAGGGGCAGTTTCGATGAGTGTCAACGTCTGGTCAAACGCGCGTTTTCACAACAGAAAAGCGAGGACGTCGGGTTGTCTTCGGCCAATTCGATCAATATCGCCAGGATCATTCCCCAGGTGGTCTATTATGTCTACGCCTATGAGAGACTCGTTTTCAGGAAACGCATCCGGTTCGGCGAACCGATCGATGTCACGGTTCCGACCGGCAATTTCGGCAACATTCTTTCCGCATACTATGCGAAAATGATCGGCTTGCCGATCGATACGTTATTCGTGGCATCGAATGACAATCACGTGTTGACCGACTTTTTCAAGACCGGCGTCTATCGGACCGATCGGGCTTTCAAAAAAACGATTTCACCATCCATGGATATTCTCATATCCTCGAATCTGGAACGTCTCATCTATCTCAAAAGCGGACGAGACGATGCGTTGGTCCGATCGCTGATGGGTGAATTGATGCGAAAGGGGTCCTACGCATTGGATGGCCGAAGCATGTTTGAATATGCCGATTTTCACGCCGGGTACGCAGACGAGGAAGAGACGCTTCGCACAATCCGGCATACGTTCGATGAGGAAGGCGTTTTGATCGATCCCCATACCGCGGTTGCCGTCTCGGTTTACGAGAAGCATCTCAAAGAAGGTGGAGTTAGAAAACCGACGCTCATCGTTCAGACGGCGGATCCTTTCAAGTTCAGTGACGCGATGTGCCGGGCCTTCGACCGAAACGCCACGTTCAGTGATTCGTTTGAAGCTGTCACGGAACTCGAGCGACGAACCGGTGTGCGTGCACACGAGACAATCAGAAAACTCATGAGCGAACGTCATGCTCCGACCGTTTGGACATCTGATGAAGCATTGAAACGTTTGCGGGAATGGATCGGTTGATCCTATGATTCGCATAAAAGTTTCGGCCTCGACCTCGAATCTCGGCAGTGGATTCGATGCGGTCGGCCTCGCGCTATCCTTGGAAAACATATACGATTTCGATGTGTCGACACGTTTTCAGACGAAGCGTTTCAAAACCTATTATCCCCCACA
>JAGYNT010000062.1 GCA_018399615.1 Acholeplasmataceae bacterium | reverse complement strand
AGTTCTTTCCATTGTTCGAGCTCGACGACGAGACGGATCTTCTTGTTTTCCCGATACGCTCCGGCCCCGAACATCGTGACGACGTCGACGATGCCGATGCCGCGTACTTCGATGTATCGTTCGAGCAGTTTCGGTGGTGACCCGATCAAGGCGCCTCTCGAAGCCTCGAAAATATCGACGCGGTCATCGCTCACGAGCAAGTGCCCGCGCTTGATCAGTTCGAGTGCGGTCTCGCTCTTGCCGATGCCGCTCTTGCCGGTAATAAGCGTCCCCATCCCGTGAATGTCCAGGAGCACGCCATGAACGTATGTTCGCGGGGCGAGCTTCGAGTGCAGATAGTCATAGAGCTGACTGCTTAAGGGCGTCGTCCGGATCTTGCTCTTGAGAATGGCGACGTCATGATTTTTCCCGAGTTCGATGAATCGGGGATCGACTTGGACATTGGTCGAGAAGATGATGCATGGCGGTCGCTCTTTGACGAGCCATTCGATGCGCTCCCGATAGGTGTTCTCGTCGAGACGTGCCAGAAACGCCGCTTCCTTCGACCCGATCAGAACGATCCGTTCCGGATCGAAGAAGTCGTAAAAACCGGCGAGCTCGACGCCCGGGCGACTGAGCATCTCCGCTTTCACCTTTCTTTTCAACGCTTCTTCACCGTAGAGCACGTCCAGATTGAGATCGCGCACGACGTATTGGACTCTGAGATTCATGGTTACCTCCGTTTGATCGAATAGATCGACGATCGGTTCAGAAACCGACGCAAATACCCCACGATGAAAAACCGCAGGATTGAAAAGAAAATCGCGAAGAAAATCAGATTCTCGACGTGTTCGAACGTGAAACCGGTCGTCAGCATGCTATCGACCGTATAAAGAATGAGAATGAGAACGATCAATGAGATCATGCCCATGCTCATCAACATGACTTTCAGGAAATAGCGGTAGAGCAGGATCTTGAAAAAGTTGTCGAGCAGCGTCAACAAGCCGAACGCGAGAATGAACCCGAGAGGTTCGACGCGCACGAAAGGTTCCGTCAGACTCGCCGCGAAACCGAGTACGACCGCGGCTACGAGTGCGTTCACGACGAAAGAAAGCGTCATATGGACGAGATAGTTCGGATGAATCAGAAACGACAAGGCGAGCGGAGGCCGATTCGGCTTCTTGTTGTTCGCGTGTCTGAGTCGATCGATGAACGCTTTGAGTTCCTCTTCCGTCGGTTCCCGATCTTCCTCTTCTTTTTCTTCCTTATCCTCTTTTCGTTCTTCCTTTTTCTTTTTCGGATCCATGACATGACTCCTAACAAAACCATTATAACAAAATTGGTTTAGTTTTTTCTATTTTAAAGCATTGATCAAGTATTGTCCCGTATAACTTTCCTTGACTCCGGCAACCTGTTCCGGTGTGCCGGAGGCGACGATCGTCCCGCCGGCATCACCGCCGTCAGGTCCGAGATCGATGATGAAATCGGCGTTCTTGATGATATCGAGATTGTGCTCGATGACGACCATCGTCGCGCCTTCATCGACGATTCGATGCAGGACGCGAAGCAGCCTTTTGACATCATCGGTATGAAGACCCGTGGTCGGTTCGTCCAAAACATAGATCGAAGAATTCGTGATGCGCCGGTAAAGCTCGCTCGCGAGCTTGACGCGCTGTGCTTCACCACCCGACAAGGTGGTCGCCGATTGTCCGAGCGTGATATATCCGAGTCCGACGTCGTGAATGACTTTCAGTTTGTGATAGATCTTGGTGTGGTTTTCAAAGAAAGCCATCGCTTCATCGATCGTCATGTCGAGGACGTCGGCGATGTGTTTCCCCTTGTACTTGATCTGGAGCGTCTCGTGGTTGTAGCGCTTGCCGCCACAGACTTCACAGGGGACGTAGACATCGGGAAGGAAGTGCATGGAGATCTTTTTGACGCCATCCCCGGAACACGCTTCGCACCGTCCGCCTCCGAACGTTGAAGAAAACGACCCTTAGAGACATAGCCTCTGGCCTTAGCTCGTTGGTTTTGGCATAGAGATCGCGGATATCGATAGAACACTTACATATAGAGTCGCGGGATTGCTTCTGGGGTACGCCCGATCGGCGTCTGCGAGATCTCGATGACGCGGTCGATCGGGTGTTGATGCGGTTGATGCGACGTATGCAGTCAGGTTTTCTTTCAATCTTGCCGAATTGCATCGCCTGCAAACCCGCTTCAAGAAGGACATCGTTGACGAGCGAGGACTTGCCGGAACCGGATATCTCCGGTCACGACCGTCAGTTTTCCGATCGGAAAACCGACGCTGTCTTCGGTTAAGACCGCTACTGCGGCTATCTTTGCCCGTACCTTTTCTTCTTTTCTTCGGTACGTCTGAGCGCTTTGAGATCCCCTTGAGATATCTTCCGGTCTGAGCTGGTGGGATCGTTTTTTTACGTCTTCGGGTGTTCCGTCGAAACGACGCGTCCACCTTCCTTGCAGCCGCAGGACCGATATCGATCAGATAATCGGATGAAAGCATCGTCGTGATCGTGTTCAAACGATGACGAGCGTATTGCCGAGGTCCGCGCTCTGTGTTAGGCGTATCGATCAGCGGGCGTTGTCTTCTGATGAAGGCCGATCGAGGTTCGTCCAGAACATAGAGAACGCCGGTCAGTTTCGATCCGATCTGGGTCGCGAGACGGATTCTTTGTTGCTTCTCCACCGGAAAGCATTAGCGCACCTCCCGGTGAGCGTGTGAAGATATCACGCGAGTCGACGTCTTGCGAAGATCAACCTACAGGATGATCTCTGCGGGGCGAGATGTACGATCTGTGGCCATTTTTGACTGACGTTAGGATGTTTCAGAGTCGATAAGTCTCATGATCGATCATGACTGGCCGTACCGATCGCTGATATGCTTCTTGCCGACCTTGACCGACAGAGCCCGCGCCGGAACGGGCGCCATGACCAGACGGGGCATTCGGATTCGATTAGCGAATCCCTCGATCGTCCGGATCATTCGCTCGACATCTCCCGGTAGCGACGCGTCAGATTCCGTGATGATGCTTCGTGGTAATCGACCTTTGATGCAATCTTCCGAAGATAGGCAAGCTGTAGTGCATCTATGAGTCGGGTGAACCGTATAAAATGATCTTGAGTTGGTGCTGGATGTTTCCCTTGTCCGGTACATCAGGAGACTCCGTAGTGCTTACCCAGACGTGTTCTGACATGAGACTGGAGAGATTCTCCTCATCGTTGTTCTTGTAGGGAATGATACCGCCGTCAAGGAGCGGTTTCTCCGGATCGAGGATGAGTTCTTTTCGGCGACTTCGAGGTTTGACACCGAGCCCGTTACAATAAGGACGAGCGCCGATCGGCATATTGAAAGAGAACAGTCAGGGTTCCAGGTCCGGGCACGGTAAACTGTGAATCAGCACACATAGTTCTGACTGAATGAAAGGATATCCTTGTTCGCCATGACATGTCTTTCCCCGGCAAGCTGGGCGGCCAGTTCAAACTGCGTCGCTGGAGCATACTTCTGATGCGCTTCCTTGACGATGAGACGGTCGATCGTCGTAGATAAGAAAATCGATGCTTCTTGTTCTTATCAGTTCCGGCATGTCTTCCAGCAACGTGTTCCTGCCGTCGACATGGCACACGCTTCAAACCCTGTTTGATATCTTGTTCGGCTACTTTCTATGCGTCCCTTTCTGTTGTTCGACGACGGAATAATGATGGGTGCAGCTGCACTTCATCCGGTGTCAGCACGCGATTGGTCGACTCCTCGATCATCTGCTTTCGAAGCGGTTCAAATAAAATATCGGACAAGCTGGGAATACCGACACGGGCTGCAAAACAATCTCAGGTAATCTAATAGTCTCGGTGACGGTCCCGACCGTCGAACGCGAATTGTTGAAGTCGTTCTCTGGTCGATGCTGATCGGCGACTCAGCCACTTCGATCCGGTCGACACCGGTTTCTCAGTTTTTGCAAAGAGCTGTCTGGCATACGCTCAGACTTTCCATGTAGCGCCTCTGCCGCTTCCTGATAGAGCTATACTCGGCAGAAAATTTTCCGCTACGAATCCCGTCATGACGACGAGTTGTTTGTTTTCGGTATGTCTACGTTGATGTTCTGGAGGTTGTTTTCCGCGCTCCGAAAACCTTGATCAATCGCGGAGTCGCCATGGATGATCACCTTGAAGTCTTCCTCTATCCAGTATTTTGATTCCCAAGTTTTCGCCTTGTCGTACTTGGACCCAGCCCTTCGCCACAGGCGACATAGTCGGTCTTCGCACTGACGGATGAAGTCACCTTTCCACCGCGGGATTCGATCATGTCCGTCGCTTCGTCGCGCGTCACGAACATCTTCCCCGTCAGACGAATCATCTTGCCGGAAAGAGTGTCCGCTTCCGTTTGCTTCGTTTCTGAAAGACATTCAGACCGAGTGCTTTCGGTTCATCGATCAAGAACGAGTTCCTGACCGCTGTTGAAATAGTCGACGACGCCTGGGCGATCATCCTGCCGCGATCTCATCGTTTACGAGTTCGTCGCTTCGTGGCCTCTTTCCCGGTTCATCGATCGAGGGAAGTGTCTGACCAGCGTTTTCGCGACTTTTCCCCGACGACTGCGCTGATCGCTAAGTCGAACAGAATTGTTAAACTCAGTTCTTGCTGTCTTCGATCGCCTGCAGCAGTTTGTCGACTTTCTTTTCCGTCGGTATATCCTCGAGCTCGCTCTTGAACTGATGGGACCGATAGATATCCACTGATGGTATTCAAGAAAACCGAGTTCGTGAAGCGTCTCGATGACGCGCTCTCCGAGCGTGTCGATGTCCATCATGACACGACTCGCGAAATGAATGAAGTCTGTGCATGTTCTTGCCGGGACAATCCGGATTCGTGCAATAGTGATCCGCTTCTCCTTCTTGTCTCTTGACGGGAACGTCTGGGCGGGCACGTCTTGACCATCGAAAACAGCTTTGGTCCTTACGGTTCTCATAATCGACTTCGATGACTTCGGGAATGATCTCTCCGGCCTTGTGGACCCAGACAAAATCCCCGATCCGTATGTCTTTCTTTGCGGATGTGATCCTCGTTGTGGGCAATCTGCTCTCGATACGCGTGAACCCGATGGTGACGGGTTCGGTTCGGCAACCGGCGTAATGACGCCGGTACGTCCGATCTGGAACGTAAATATCGTTCAGTTTCGTCCAAACGCGTTCGGCCTTGAACTTGTAGGCGGTCGCCCACTTCGGTGATTTCACGGTGTAACCGATCGTTTCATGCAAAGAAAAATCATTGATCTTGATGACGACGCCGTCGGTCTCATAGGGGAGCGTCTTACGTAAATCATCATAGTGATCGATTGTGTCTTCGAGTTCCTCGATGGAATCGACAATCGCATAGTTCGAATTGATCTTGAGCCCGAGGTCCCTGATCCATTCGAGCGCTTCCGCTTGTGTCGACACGTACTCTTCGGCATCGACGAGCGTATAACAGAACAAATCCAGATTTCTGTTCGCCGCGACCTTGCTGTCGAGCTGCCGGATCGATCCCGCCGCGGCGTTGCGCGGATTCGCGAAAAGAGGCTCGTCGTTGGCGAGCCGTGCTTCATTCAATTTCTTGAAACTCCTATGGGGCATGAAAACCTCGCCCCGCACTTCGATATCGACCGGTTTCTTCAAGGACAACGGAAGACTTCTGATCGTCTTGACGTTTTTCGTCACGTCTTCACCGACAGTGCCGTTCCCACGGGTGACCGCTTGGACATAACGCCCCTTTTCATAGCGGATACTGATGGCGAGTCCGTCGATCTTGAGCTCCGTGACATACGTGGGATTGTCCGTGACTTTTTTGATGCGGGCATCGAACTGTTCGAGTTCTTCCTTGTTGAACACATTCGAAAGCGACATCATCGGCACACGATGTTCGACCTTCTGAAACGATTCGAGGATACCGCCACCGACCTTTTCGGTCGGCGTATCGGGATGCTTGAACTCGGGATATTCGGTTTCGAGCGCGATGAGTTCTTTCATATAGGCATCGTACTGACTGTCCGTTATGACGGGCTCATCGAGCGTGTGATAGGCGTGATTCGCCTCATTGATGCGTTCGGTCAATTCGTTGATTCGTTTTTCGATATTCATTAAAACCACCCATTCGCATTATACCACTATTCGGATCGTTTTACCCCCGATTCGACGAGAAAAAGTGACGCCTTCTTCCGTCGTCCGGACCAATCGGTTCGGGTCCATGAAAGATCGAGCGTATGCCTGGCCCGAGTCATCGCGACGAACATGAGACGCCTTTCTTCCTCTTCTTCGGACAGACGATTTTCCCTGTTGTTCGGGAAGAAACCCGCCTCGAGTCCGATGATGAACACGACATCGAACTCGAGGCCTTTCGCCCGATGGATCGTCAGAAGTTGAACACCTTCTTTATACACATGGTCCCTTTCTTCATATTCCTGAAACATCACGTCTTCTTTCAGCAATTCGAACTGAAGTTCGTAGCTCCTTGCGTGAGTCCGATACAAAACGGCGATCTCTTCGGGCCGAACGCCCTGTCTCAGAAGCACGCGGATTTTCCCGGTCATGGCACGGGCTTCCTCTTCCGG
>JAGYNT010000061.1 GCA_018399615.1 Acholeplasmataceae bacterium | reverse complement strand
GCAGTACGCACTTTTTCTTTTCCTAGATCACACGATAGGGAGGTGAACTTTATTAAGAGATACAAGCAATACAAGCAGAGACCGGAAGAGCTCGTCAATGAAAGCGTTCCAAACGTCGACCTTCTCGTGATCGACGAGAAAGGCAACAAGCTCGGTACGCTGTCGCGAAGAGAAGCGCTCAATCGCGCCGCCCTGGCCGAACTCGACCTCGTCGTCGTCGCACCCGGATCGAAACCGATGGTCGCGAAGTTCATGGACTACTCGAAGTACCGTTACGAGCAACAGCGTCGTGAACGTGAAATGAAGAAGAACCAACGTGTCGTTGAACTCAAGGAAATCCGCTTGAGCCCGACGATCGACAAACACGACCTCGAAACGAAACTGAGACATGCGCGCCGCTTTTTGGAAAAAGGCGACAAAGTCAAGTTGTCGATTCGCTTCTTCGGTCGCATGATCACGCATATCAACGTCGGACGTACCGTCATGAACGACTTTATCGAACAGATCGGTGAAGTCGGCAACGTCGAGTCGATGCCGAAGATGGATGGCAGACATCTCGTCGCCATAATCGCGCCCGCAAACAACACTTAGAAAGAAGGAACTCACATGCCAAAACAAAAGACCCACAGTGGCTTGAAGAAACGCATCAAAGTCACCGGTACAGGCAAACTCATGCGTGGACACGCATACAAGAATCACCTGGCAGCATCAAAAACAACGAAACAAAACAGACAATTAAGGGGCGAAACGAGCGTATCCGATAGCGATAAAAAGCGTATCAAAGGGCTCATTTCGAACCTCATGTAGATAAGGAGGAATGACGCATGCCAAGAGTAAAAGGTGGAGCGGTGACCAGACGCCGCCGCAAGAAAATTCTCAAACTCGCCAAGGGCTATTTCGGTTCCAGGCGAACACTTTACAGAACCGCTCACGAGCAGGTTATGCACTCCTTGAAGTACGCATATCGCGACCGCAAGCAACGCAAGAGAGAATTCAGGAAGTTGTGGATCAGCCGGATCAATGCCGGTGCCAAACTCAACGGAATGAAGTATTCGACGTTGATTCACGGTTTATCGCTTGCAAGCGTAGTCGTCAACCGGAAGATGCTCGCGGATATCGCCGTACATCATCCTGAGGATTTCGAAGCTTACTGCAAGCTCGCCAAGGACGCACTCGAAGGAACATTGCCCGAACAGACGGTCGAAACCGCACCAAAAGAAACCAACAGGCAAGAAGACACCATGGATTATGACAGTATGCTCGTCAAGGATCTCAAGGAACTGGCGAAGGAACACGGAATCGCCAACTATTCGACCATGGTCAAAGCCGATCTGATCGAAGCGCTCAAAGACCAAAAGTAACGAAAAGCAATTAAAGGAATGGCTTTTGCCGCTCCTTTTTTGTATAATGAGAAGTGGGGGTAGGCCATGAAAACACGCATCGCGATCGCCGGATCGCTCACACTGTTCATACTCGTCTTTTTACCGATCGCACTGGTTTTGGCGGAAATACAGAGTCAGCGCTTTTTTCTCATTCTAGCCATTCTCCTGCTCGTCTATCTTGGGATATACGTTTTTGGCGGAGTCGCCAAACTGATCGTCTATTTCATTTACGGTCTCGCCATGATTCTGACGCTCGTGTTCTTGCCGCAGGATTATCACTTGCCTTTCATCCTGTTCGGTACGCTCCTGTTCGTTCTCAATCCTCTGGCAAATCTCGAGACGTATCTCGAATCGAAACTGAGAGATGAGGATGTGCTTCCGATCCGGATCAGCATATACGGATCATATTGGCCGTTTTTCAATTACAGGCATGAGATGAAAAATTATTTTCACCTGCCTCAGGCGCGTAAACTCTACACGAAGTCGTGGTATCTCTATGTAAGACAGGCGACGACGGTTTTTCTCGTTTCGCTCGGCGTTTTCCTTTTCATTCACGAGATCAACAACATCGCCAACTCGATCGACAACTTCAATTTCAGCAATTTCTTCGTCCTTTATATCGTCATCATGGTTTTCATACTCGCGTTCTTTTCGTTCAGAAAGGGTTTTACATCAACCTATCGGATGCTCGTGATCGCCATGTTTCCCGCGTTCATCTATGTCGTCAGCGTCAGCGATCTCGACCTTCTGCTCAAGTTCGTGTTCTCGGGGACGCTTCTCGTGCTCGGTGTGATCGTCGCGATCGTCGAGATCATCAAGTTTTACCGACGTGTCGCCTATGACGCCTATCACTACTACGATGTCGACCAGCAGAAGGAAGTCTTTGCCAACGCACTTTTCGAACCGCTCGTCTATAACGAGTCTTTCACATTGTGCGGCGAGTACAAGATCAAAGTCACGCTCGAGACATTCCAAAAACACTTTCATGAGATCCTCGTCTATGCGAACTATTTCAAGTTCATCATCACGGCTTATGCCTTTGGACAGGAAACCGTCTATCTCCATGCCGATTTCCACTACAAGAAAAGCAAGCGCGCCCATCTTTTCAAAACATATCTCGAGTCGATGTTCAAACTCGCCGTTCCGCTCGTCCTACGCAACGATCCGAACAAGGAAATCTATGAACGCAAGTTTTTCCATCGTCCGCCTTATATCATCGCTCGCGCCCAGCACCTCGCCGAACTTCTCAAGGAACTCGAAATCGATACGAAAATCGTCATCAGCATGATCCTTTATTTCGAGAGTGAAGAGGCTCTCCATAATTTCGAAGAGGACTATCCGGTCATGCGTCTCGATCAGATCGAGACGGAGAACACGTATGCCGTACGGGTTGACATACCGTCCTCGAATCTCGATTACGTGATCGAAACGAAGATACGCGAAGTTCTTCTGAGCATGATGATCCACGAGGGTCGATTCGTCCGGATCACGGTCTATTACTAGGGGTCGTCACGACTTCCTTTGCTTGACATTGTCGTCAATCGGTGATAAAGTATAAGTAACCTAGAAAGCAGCCGTGGAACCCAAATCTTTAGATCGGGTGTTGATACCGTGTGGGTGTGAAAGCCAAGTAATTGGAATCCCGAAACATGGAAGAAATAACACCCCCGTTGAACATATCTCGTTCTCACAGCTTTCTAGGCTTTTATTATGCCCATAGGCAAAAACAAGGAGTACAAACCATGCATGCGTCCCATTCCTTTTTAAAAACGATAACGTCAATACCCGGTGTGCCCGGAAACGAAGTTCAAGTCGCTCGCTACATCAAGAGCGAACTCGAAGGACATGCCGACATCACGCAGGATTATCTCGGGTCCGTGATCGCCAAGAAGGGGAACCTGGGACCCAAGATCATGATCGCCGGACATATGGACGAAATCGGACTTCTGATCACGAGCATCACGAAAGAAGGATTTCTAAAATTCCAAACGCTCGGTTCCTGGTTTTCCCAAGTCATGCTCGCCCAAGTATGGGACGTCATAACGGACAAGGCTACGGTCAAGGCCGTAACGGGCGTCAAACCTCCGCACATGATTCCGGTCGAACAGAGAAAACAGGCGTTGCCGGTCGAACAGATGTACCTCGATATCGGTGTCGCTTCCAAAGAGGAGGCGGAAGCGCTCGGAATCCGTCCCGGTCAGATGGTCGTTCCCCATCACGTCTTCGAAGTGCTTGGAAACGGCAAATATCTTCTCAGCAAAGCCTGGGACAACCGCATCGGTTGTGCCGTCGTCATGGAAGTGATCAGACGTCTCGATTCGAACGAAAGAAATACGGTTTACGGCACGTTTACCGTGCAAGAGGAAGTCGGTCTTCGTGGCGCGAAGACCTCGTCCTATGTCGTTCATCCGGATATCGCGATCGCCGTCGATGCCGGGATTGCCGCCGATGTGCCAAACGGGGACGCGATCGAACAATCACTCGGAAAAGGACCACAGATCCTTCTCTATGACAGCGGGTTGATTCCCAACCGGAAACTCAGAAGGTTCGTCATCGATCTCGCCGAACAGGAAAAGATCCCTTACCAGGAAGCATACATTCCCAAGGGACGGACGGATGCCGGGAACATGCATCTCGCCCACCAGGGAGCGCTTGCGCTTTCCATCACGATCCCGACAAGACACCTGCATTCGCACACATCCATCATCCATCACGATGACTACGAGCATACGATCCGGTTGTTGCTGAAGGTCATTGAAAAGCTCGACCGGAAGCGACTCGATCAGTTGCTTGCCGACTGATCATGCGTATCATATCCGGACATTATCGCGGTATGCGCATCAAGCGTGTCAAGGATCGTGAGACGCGCGAGACAGCGGACATGGTTCGTGAAGCCGTCTTCAACATGCTCGGACCGATCGAGGGTGAAGTCTTGGACCTGTTTGCCGGATCCGGAGCTTACGGACTCGAAGCGCTCAGTCGCGGAGCATCCACCGTCCATCTCGTCGATTCGAGTCGGACGGCCGTCAAGACGATCATCGAAAACGTCTCGATTCTCAAGGTGTCGAACGTTGTCACAATCAAAAAAAACGACTATCGCGACTTCTTGAAAAGACTTAAAGAAGACACGATGTTCGACATCGTGTTTATCGACCCACCCTATGATCTGGGTGTTTATGAAGACGTGATGAGACGACTTCTTCCGTATCTTGCCAAGGATGCCCGACTCGTTCTCGAGTCACGAAAACAACAGGTATTCGATTTTACATTTCTTTCTTTGGACAAACACAAGGAAAGAACGTATGGCAACAAGCGCATTACGATCTATCAAAAAGGGTGAACGATCTCACCCTTTTCTTTTTATCGGATCAACAGGTTTTTGGTTCGGGTCGTCTGACCGCGCCGGCTCACTTTGAAGTGCATGATGCGAAAATGATACTTTTCGAAATCATCAAGCGAATCCTGATAAGGCAACGATTCTTTCCTGACGAAAGACTCCTTCGACATATCGACAGAATCGCCGGTAGCAATCCAGAACAGGTGGTGTTTCTCGATCGTCATGTCACTGCGCAGGATGACGGCAACCCCGATGGGGTCGACGATATAGAGGTCATTCGAATAGAAGTCCTTGACCCCCAGACGTCTCGTCTTCTGATCGATCGTTTTGAGATAGATCCTCTCTTTCGCCCGCCCGATCAGAAGTACGATGCACTCCTGACGCACTTTTTCGAGTTTTCGAACGTAGTATATGCTCAGAAACACGACAAAAATACTGATGACGGGAATGACGTACCTGAGAAAATCATCGATCAGAAGATAGGCGGGAATCGCGATCAGAACGGATGCAAGGGCGGCGTAGAAAAGCATCTCCTTGTCGCGACGTACCGTAATGATTTCGTCTTTGATCGGTTTGATCCGTTTCCTACGTGACAACTTGATACGCGGCAACCCTCCCGTAACGGAAAGGAAGAGCAGTATCGCGAAGATCAAAGGTAGAACGCGCACCATGAAATAAAGGGCGAAATCAAGAAACGGAAGACCATAAAGCAAACCTTGCAAGCCCTCAAGCAAAGCCAGAAACATCCAGACAAAAAGGATGATCATCGGAATCTTGCGCTGTCGTGAAAAGATGATGAACGTGATGTGTGCGATGAAAAACGCACTGATCATCTGTCCGATAAACGTCATGAAAAGGTCCATGTCTTCCTCCTTGGGTCCAAAACTGTAGAAAGTGATGCGATCATAGGGGCGATTTTACTTGTGTTTTTGCCGGATATCGAGTACAATGAAACGTGAAAGTTAGGAGTGATCAATATGCCAGTATGGGCTCAAATCGTCGTCCCCATCTTAACACTGCTCACAGGAGCGGTCGCCGGCTTCTTCATCGCCCGCGCATGGTTCAAACGATACCTTGAGAAAAATCCACCGGTCAACGAAAAGATGATCCGTGAGATGATGCGTCAAATGGGGCGAACGCCTTCGGAAAAGCAAGTGCGTCAGATCATGTCATCGATGAATCAGTACAAATAAAACGGGCATTCGCATGCCTTTTTATTTATACTTGCAGTTCGGTGCCTTCACGCAAGCGCTTGTAGTTCATACGATGACGCAAGAAGATCAGAAGCGCCATGACGTTGATGGTGAAAAGTTCGAGCACGAATGTCCATACGCTGTCCGCTTCACGCACATAGAAATAACCCATGTTCAACGATAGGGGAATCTCGAGTATTTTGATGATGACGCGCAACGAGAACATCACGATGACCGATAGTGCCGCCGTCGTTGACGATAGTGACACATAACGCGTCTTCTTGACCATCACCAAAAAGACCAGAAGCGTTACGATCCCGGCAAAGGGTTCGATCGCCAGAACGACTCCGGCGCTTGTGGCGACCGCCTTACCGCCCTTGAACCCGATATAGATCGGAAAGACGTGTCCGACGACGGCAGCGAACCCATAGAGAATCAGCGTGTCCAACGTCGTATCGCCAACAGTAAGCAAATAGAAGTCTTCAAGTTTGAAGACGACGAGCACGAACATGACGAGCCCGCCTTTGAGGGCATCGAAAAGAAAGGCGAAGATACCGTATCGGAATCCGAGAACGCGAATCGCGTTCGTGGCCCCCGTGTTCTTCGACCCGTGCTCGCGGATATCCACGCCCTTGAAAACCTTGCCGATGACAAGGCCGCTTGGAATGGAAC
>JAGYNT010000060.1 GCA_018399615.1 Acholeplasmataceae bacterium | reverse complement strand
ATTTCGGTGAGATGATCAGTTTGATGAATCCGTCCTTCTCATTTTCGGAAAGGGACCGACCGTTCGCGGCGAGCGGGAAAGCCGAAATCTCGTAATCGAGTTTCTGTTCCTTCGCTTCCTTTTCGGTCAGACCGATCGACGCGATTTCCGGAACACCGTAAACGGCATTCGGAACGCGATCATAGTTCATTTCGGAATCCTTGCCGAAGATGTTTTCCGCCGCCGTGATACCTTCCGCGGAAGCCACATGCGCGAGCATGTATTTCCCGTTGACATCACCGATGGCATAAACGTTCTTGATGTTGGTTTCCAAACGATCGTTGGTCTCGATCATGCCGCGATTCATCGTGAGACCGAGCGCTTCGAGACCTTCCGAATTCGCGCGCATGCCGACCGACAACAAAATGGCTTCGCCTTCGATCGTCTTTTCTTCGTTTTCTTCACGGTAGGTTACCGTGTTACCGTCGACCTTCGTGACTTCCGCGCTCGTATGGATGTCGATCGTGTCTTTCTTGAGTATCTTTCTGTAAGTATCCGTGATATCCGAATCGAAATTCATCAGAATCCCGTCCATCTTTTCGATGATCGTGACTTTCGTCCCGAGATTGGCGAAGATCGTCGCGAATTCGATCCCGATGACACCACCGCCGATAATGACGAGGCTCTTGGGTAATTCCTTGATGACGAGGAGTTCCCGACTCGTCTTGACGATTCCCTTGTCATAGGCTTCCTTGAGCCCGGGAATCGGTGGAACGATCGGACGTGCTCCGGTCGCGATGATCAGATTTTTCGTTTCGAGCGTTTCGTCGCCGACCTTGATCTTCGACTTGCTGATGACTTTCGCTTCACCCTTGATGACGTCGACGCCGTTTTTCTTCAGAAGCGAGGAAACGCCACCCGTCAGACGTCTGACGACCTGGTCTTTTCTCTTCAGCATCGCTTTCCAATCGACTTTGATCTCGCCGTCGATCGTGACGCCATAATCCTTGGAATGCATGATCGTCTTGTAGACTTTGCTGCTCTTGATCAGTGTCTTGGTCGGGATACAGCCGTGATTGAGACAGATGCCGCCAACGACTTCCTTTTCGATCAGAGCGACTTTCAAGCCGAGCTGTGCGGCCTTGATCGCTGCGACATACCCTCCGGGTCCGCCGCCAATGACGACGAGTTCATATGTTTTCATGGAAAATCACCTCAACTCAATAGTAACATCATCGGGTCATTTAATAAAGCCTTAACCGTATTCAGGAATCTTCCGGCATCCGCACCGTCGATGACGCGGTGGTCGAAAGCGAGTGACAGCGGCAACACGTAAGCCGGCTTGATCTCACCGTTCTTGACGACCGGTTTCTGGGCAATCTTGCCGATGCCGATGATCGCGACTTCGGGGTGGTTGATGATCGGCGTGCCGTAGGCGACGTCGGCGGCACCGAAGTTCGTGATCGTGAATGTCGAGTTCTGCAGTTGTTCGAGTTGAACCTTGCGGTCACGGGTTGCCTGAGCGAGTTCACCGAGTTCGCTTGCGAGCGCGAGAATACCCTTTTGGTCGGCATTCTTGATATTGGGAACGATCAGTCCGTCGGGCGTATCGACCGCCATGCCGATATTGATGAACTTCTTCAGGATCATCCGGTCGTTTTCAGAATCAGGAAACTGGCATTGAAGAAGGGATACTTTTTAGCGAGTGGAAGTCACGATCGCCTTGATGATGAAGAGCATGTAGGTAAGTTTGATACCTTCGTTTTAGGCGTCTTCCTTGATGTCGTTTCTAAAACGACCAAACCATCGGCGACGACGTCGTCCATGAGAGTCAGATGGGGAATGATGCATCGGCCTGGTCATCAATTGACAATCGCTTTCCTGGTTTCGTGATCGGGACGATTCCGTGTCGCCTTCCGTCGAAATCTTGACGCGGTGCCTGATACGCGTGTTTTGTCTTCGGTTGTTTGTTCGGCGAACGCTTTGATGTCTTCTTTCATGACGCGTTATGTTCACCGCTACCTTTGACCGCGTTGATATCATTTTCCGAGATCCTTAGCAAGCGCGGGCGACGGGAGTCGCGAGCGCTCGTTTGGGAGCCTCGTCTTTCTCTTCTTGGTTACCTTCCGCGCTGCTTTCCATGACGTCTTCGCGGAAACTTCGGTCACCGATGACATGGTCCACGTCCGCCTTCGCTGACTTTCTCGTCTTCTTTCGAATCTTCTTCTTTTTCTTTCGCTTCTTCTTCTCCGGTGCCGTCATCGATCATGACGATCGTTTCACCGACATGAGATCGTTTCACGCACTAACTTCGGCACCGATCTTCGTAATGACGCCGTCAACCGGAACCAGTTCGGCGTGGCTTGTCGGTCTCGACGACGTGAGGGTTTCACCCTCTTCGACCTTGTCTCCGACTTTATAGTTCCACTTCAGGACAACGCCTTCATGGACGCCTTCACCGATATCGGCAAATTTGAAATCGCCCATGATTTTTCTCCTCCTTTTAAAACTTGACTACGCGCTTGATCTTGTCCGCGATCCGATCCGGACCCACGAAGTGATAGTGCTCGCCTCGGGGCAGCGGAACGGTAATGTCGAACCCTGTGACTCTGGCCGGTGGCGCTTCCAGATAGAGGAAGGCGTGTTCGTTGACAAGTGAAATGAGTTCAGCCCCCGGACCGTAGGTCTTGACGGCTTCCTGAACGACAAGGAAACGTCCTGTTTTCTTGACCGATTCGATCACCGTGTCCCGATCGATCGGATTGATGGTCCTCAGATCGATGAGCTCGACGCTGATGTTTTCATCTTCGATGAGTTTGAGCGCTTTTTCGACTTCGCGAACGATCGCGCCCCAGGCGACGACCGTCAGGTCCGTTCCCTTTTTGACGACCTTCGCCTTGCCGATCGGAATGCGATACATGTCTTCCGGAACTTCCTGTTTCCCGGAACGATAGATACGCTTGGGTTCGAGGTAGATGACCGGATCGGGATCTTCGATTGCCGAGATCAACAGACCCTTGGCGTCATAAGGCGTCGAGGGCGTAACGACTTTGAGTCCCGGTATGTGTCCGAAAAGCGTCTCCAGGCTCTCGGAGTGGTGCTCGAGGGCGCGGATACCTCCCCCGTGGGGAAAGCGAACGACGATCGGCAAGCCGTGACGTCCACGCGAACGGTTCCGATAGCGCGCCATGTGGGTCACGATTTCGGTGTAACCCGGAAACATGAACCCGTCGAACTGGATTTCCGCGACGGGAACGAGGCCGTTGATGGCCATACCGATGGCGCTACCCGTGATCGCCGCTTCGGCGATCGGCGTATCGAAGACACGGTCTTCGCCGTATTTCTTCTGAAGACCGGCGGTTACCCGAAAGACGCCACCTTCGAATCCGGTGTCCTCACCGAAGACGACGACGCGGTCGTCATCCTTCATTTTCTGATCGAGTGCCTGATTGATTGCCTGTACCATGTTCAAAACGGCCATGTCATTTGCCTCCTTCCGCTAGAAATGCCTTGTAATCTTCGAGTTGTTCCGTGAGTTGCGGCGTCATTTCCTTATACGTGTACTTGAAGATGTCTTCGAGTACGGTGTCGCCGCTTTGTTCGACTTTCTTGAACGTCTTCGTCACGAACGCCTTGTTTTCTTCCTTGAGTTCCTTTTCTTTGTCTTCGTCCCAAAGACCCTTGTCCTCAAGATAGGTCTTGAAACGGGCGATCGGATCTTTTTTGGCCCACGCTTCGACTTCTTCGTCCTTACGGTAGATCGAAGGGTCATCCGAAGTCGTATGCGGTCCCATGCGGTAAGTGACCGCTTCGATCAGAACCGGTCCCTTGCCCGAACGCGCGTGCTTGGCCGCTTCTTTGGTCGCGACGTACATCGCGAGGGCATCGTTTCCGTCGACCTGGATGCCGGGAATACCGAAAGCGACGGCTTTTTGTGCGAGCGTTTCCGCTTTGGTCGCTTTCTTGCGTGGCGTCGAGATCGCGTATTGGTTGTTCTGGATCATGACGATGAGCGGTGCGTCATAGGATGCGGCGAAGTTCAAGCCTTCGTAGAATTCTCCGTGTGACGTTCCGCCGTCGCCGATGACGGCCATCGTGACTTCCTTTTTCTTTTGGATCTTGCTGGCATAGGCGAGTCCGGCTCCGTGATTGACCTGTGAACCGATGATGATGTTGACCGGGAGTACCTTGATGTCTTCGTCGAAGTTGCTTCCCCATTCGTTTCCATACCAGTAGAGATAGACTTTCTCCAGGGGAATGCCGCGGTAGAGCATCATATTGAGCTCGCGGAAAGCGGGAGCGAGCCAGTCCGTGGTTTCGAGTGCGGCGATCGAACCGACCTGAGCGGCTTCCTGTCCTTGATTCGGAGCATAGGTAAGCATGCGCCCTTGCCTCTGATACTGGAGCGCTTTGATGTCGGCGATGCGACCGAGCGTCATCGTTTTATACATTTTGATCAATGTGTCTTTATCGATTTCCGGTTCCAGATCCGGAGTGACGATCTTACCCTTGGAATCCAGAATCTGGAGTTGTTTCTTTTTTAGCGGGTCGTATTTCTTGAACAACATGGTTTGAACCTCCTCTTTCTATTCGTCCTCATTATATATGACTCATATTTTTAATTCAAAAGGTTTGCACTTCTTAACAAATCGATTGGGATAATTAAATTATTTGAAAATGTACAATTCTTTGTATTTTCATCCTTGTCGTTTTCCATCGCTTCGGTCCATTCCACAGAAGACGCCATGCATATCCCTTTACCAAGCGGTTTATTGCTTTTCGGACAATCGTTTTGATCCAGAAGGCCGATCACGCGAATTCATCTCGGGCTTCGTATCTTTTTCATATTTCACATAATTGAGACCACCTAAGACCTATTTCATCTTTTCACAGAAAAATCAAATGACTCGCAATTAGAAGCGGTTTTCGATTTATGGTATAATGAAAGAAAAAGAAAGGACGATTCCCTTGACTACCATTCTAACGGTATTCGACAATACCACGAACATCCTGCTGACTCTCGCAGCCGTCTTTTTCATCATCGTTCTCTTTTCCGTCGAGCACTCGGTCTTGAAACGGAAGGAGGAACAATGGCACAAGTGGATCTTCGTTATCATCTACGTCCTGAACTTCATCTTCGTCATTGCCGGTATTTTCTTTCTTCTCTGGCTCTGGGGTTTCGATTATGAAACCTACATCAGCGATCGCGGTACCGAAGTCAAGGATCTTCTGATCAAGAATATCGGCGCGATCATCAGTTCGATCCTCGTCCTCTTCATATCGCTTTTTCTCATCCGGATCAGCAGATTCTCCCTCAGTCGAATCGGCCGAAAAGAAAGCCCGATGCAACGACGCAAGAAAACGATCGCGCGGATCGCGATGAGTATCACCAAATACTTCATCGGTATTCTCACGATTCTGCTCATTCTCTCGATCTGGGGTGTCAACGTCGGACCGGCTCTGGCCGGACTCGGAATCATCGGTCTCGTCATCGGGCTCGGTGCCCAGAAATTCATCAACGACCTGATCAGCGGTTTCTTCATCGTCTTCGAACAGCACTTCGATGTCGGTGACCGCATCGAAGTCCAAGGATTCAAAGGCGATGTCATCGACCTCGGACTCAAGACGACCAAGATCAAGAACTGGAAAGGCGAAGTCCGGATCCTGAACAATGGCGACATCACCAATGTGACCAATTTTTCGAAAAACCCTTCACTTGCAATCGCCAATTTCAGCGTCGCTTACGAATCCAACGTAGCTGAAACGATCGAAATCCTCAATCGTGAACTCCCGAAGATGCGCGAAAACCATCCGGAAATGCTCGAAGATCCTTACGTACTCGGCGTCATGAGTCTCGGAGACAGCGGCATCAACATGACCGCCCTTTGCCAGACCAAGACCGAGCAACACTACGGCACGGTCCGAGCGATGTACCTTCGGATCAAGGACATACTCGACCAGAACGACATCGAAATCCCCTTCCCGCAAGTCGTCATCAGTCGGAAAAACACGACGGAATAATGTCAAATATGGGATAAACATGGTAGAAATGCACGCGAGGTGCGTCGCCTTTTTACATGTGATATAATCAACTCATAACGTATCAATAGGAGGATATCTTATGCTCACGTTCGTCAAGCTTTACGTCATCGCCTTCATCGTTTTCTTCGTGATCGACCTGATCTGGCTCGGCATCGTCGCCAAGAATCTCTATCAGAAGCAGATCGGACACCTTTTGAAAACAGACGTCAACTGGATCGCCGCCATGGTTTTCTACGCACTTTTCGTCGCCGCACTCGTCATCTTCGTTCTGATGCCGGCCGTCGACAAGGGCACGCTCTCATATGCGATCTTCTACGGTGCGCTTTTCGGTTTCATTACCTATGCAACCTATGACCTGACGAATTTGGCAACGCTCAAGGACTGGCCTTTGTCGATCACGCTCATCGATCTGGCCTGGGGTACCTTCTTGGGGCTGTCCACAAGTACGGTAAGTTATCTGATCTATAATCTGATCTTCTGAGGTGAATTCCATGTATGAACTGACACTGACCAATGAAACGCTCTACAATTCCTTTATTCTCGGCGCGCAATCCGTCATTCGGGAAAAGAACAATCTGAATGCCATCAACGTCTTCCCGG